>CAZTAS010000039.1:0-33388 GCA_964611635.1 uncultured Thermodesulfobacteriota bacterium | reverse complement strand
AAAGCAAAGCTTGGACCATCAGCATAGCTGATGGTTTAGGGTATTAATTAAAAAGCTTATTCTTTTGAGATCCCAATAGGTTACTAACTAAAAATTAGTAAAAATTTATCTATATCACAATATAAAAAGGCCAAGCATGCATATGAACGGCGGGAGGAAAATCCCGCCGTCTTTTTAACTTGGAATTCCCTGCAGCTTGCGGGAGGGGAAGTTCATCTCCCGAAAGACTTCTTGACTATCAATATCAAAGGCCACAACGCCCGAAACTTATGCCACAGGCTTCCTGAACCGTGGTATGGGCGTTCTTGTCCCATATTGTTCGTTTTGCGGCTGGAAGGACTCGCTTTACTGGCATCTAGGGGCCGGGCTGGGCATTCAAAAAGCAACCAAAAACCATATGCACCTGAAGAAATTATGATGTTAAAACCGGTGAGCATGTTGAAAAACCTATATAGTATTTTTCAAGAATAAAACAATAGCAATTTTAGCTTACAAAATACTTAAAACATCCTCCCAAGATTCTGCCCCATTGCCTCTTTTTCATAACTCGGCATACTGACCATAATGCCTCTGGAAAGATAATTTGTTCCATGCACGTGACTAATTTGTCTCATTTAGCTACACTGCGATTTATCTTGTGGTAGGGGAGGGATTTATCCTTTCCCGTGAGGGTGAATCATATTAAGGGGCGGTGGCTTCCGCTTTCACCCCTCAACTAACCTATCCCTTCAGGGAGAGGAAATCATTTGGACACTTATTGATCAGCAAAACAAATATCTTCCATTTCCAATAGGTTTGCGATATACTTTCAACCGTGGGAGGTAATTCTAAAAAATTTGAAAATTCCAAATCCCCGGATGGAGTCCAAGTGGCCTGAAAAATTGCGCGATCGGTTTGTGGGGTCAGCCCTGGGCACGTTCGTAGGAGATGCACTGGGCATGGCCGTGGAAGGCTGGTCCCCGGCTCTTATTCGCAGGCGCTTCGGCCGGCTGGAGAGCATGAAACCCGGCCGGTTTCCTAAAGGATATTACACTGACGACACGGAGATGATGATAGGCATCCTGGAATGTCTGGTTGAAGTGGAGCGCTTCAACCCTGAGATTGCGGCACGGAACTTCTTGACCAATTTTCACCCCGAGCGGGGATATGGAAGCCGCATCTATGGTGTCATGGGCCGCTTGGCCCGGGGAAAGCCGTGGAACCATGTTGGAACGGATAGCTTTGGGAACGGGAGTGCCATGCGCGTGGCCCCCATCGGGTTCTTCTTCCACGATGACCTGACCCAGCTTAAAAAGGCAGCACTCCTGTCGAGCCGGATCACCCACTTCCATCCCCAGGGTTTGGCCGGCGCTGTGGCACAAGCTGCCGCTGTGGGCCTGGTTGTAAGGTACGGCATCGCCGATGAGGCCTTGGATCGGCAGGCTTTTTGCAAGACCATAGCGGAGTTGGTGAAAGATATAGACGCAAGATTTGCCCGGTACATCATGGACATCCCCATGGAAAGCACTGGAGATCTTGATGGGGATGTAGAACTGCTCCGGAAGCGATTTTCCTGCGACGTCCGTGCTATCGAGGCCGTGCCACCAGCTATTGCCGCTTTTCTGTTGGCCAATGATTTCCGCGGGGCCCTGATCCTGGCCGTCAATCTCGGCGGGGATGCGGATACCATCGGCGCCATGACCGGGGCTATTGCAGGTGGATACTACGGCATGATCCAGTTCCCCGAGGAGTGGATTAATGATCTTGAAAACGATGAAAAAGGAAGGGATTACGTCATCACTCTGGCTCGGAATGCCGCGGATCTCTTTTTGAAAAAGAGGAGGTTCAGTCAATGAAGAAAAAGACTGTAAGAGATATAGATGTCAAAGGCAAGCGCGTAATGGTGCGGTGCGATTTCAACGTTCCCCTGGACAAGCGAGGACAGATCACCGATGAAACACGGATCGAATTTTCCCTCCCAACCATCAATTATCTCATTCAACAAAAGGCAAAAGTTATACTAACATCCCATCTCGGGCGGCCCAAAGGGGCGGTTGTGGAAAGCATGAGGCTGGATCCGGTTGCCAAAAGCCTGGGCAAGCACCTGGATGTAACTGTAGAAAAACTAAACGACTGTATCGGCCCGGAGATTGAAGCGTTCATAAACAATATGAAACCTGGAGATGTGATACTACTTGAGAACACACGATTTCACACGGGGGAGGAAAAAAATGACCCCGAGTTCTCCCGGGCGCTGGCCAGGCTGGCTGACGTGTTCGTTATGGACGGGTTCGGCTCGGCCCATCGTAAGCACTCATCCGCTTACGGAGTGGCCGAGTACATACCGGGTGTGGCTGGATTCCTGATGGCAGCAGAGATTGAAAAGCTCGGCAGCCTGTTTGAGCGCATTGAACACCCCATGACTATAATTCTCGGCGGTGCTAAAATCGATACCAAAATCGGGGTAATTGAGAAATTCGTGGACAAAACAGACAATTTCATCATCGGCGGCGGCCTTGCCAATACTTTTCTTTTCGCCGCGGGCCATGAGGTAGGTGAGTCGCTGGTGGAAAAAGACAGGGCGGATGTGGCCCGATCAATTATGCAATCCATCCAGACACAGGGCAAACGAGTCCTTCTGCCTGATGATATTATAGTTTCTGATACTGTGGATGAACAATCTGAAACTGCCAACATCCCTCTCCGGTTTATTAATCCAAAGCTAAAAATTTTGGATATAGGATGGAAAACAACCGAGAAATGCGCGGAACTGATCCGGCAATCCAGGACCATCGTGTGGAACGGTCCTATGGGGGTGTATGAATATAAGCCCTTTGCGCGAGGCACCCGGATGATCGCCGAAGAGACTGCCCGCTCCCAAGCAAAAACGATTCTGGGCGGCGGTGACACTGTGGATGCTCTTCGGAATTTCGCTATCAGCTTCGATCAATACACCCATGTTTCCACTGGAGGAGGGGCCATGCTGGAATTTCTTGAGTTTGGCAGCTTGCCCGGCGTGGACATTCTTCAAGATGTGGATTGATGGCAGATTCCCCACAGAAACAAGGGATTATGAATGAACATAAACAGGATGCTTTAGCCCTTAAGTGTCCGAAATGTGGCACCCGAGGGAGGGTGAAGGCATCTTCCATCCCTCCCCAGGGGGCCAGTTTCGTTTGCCCCAAATGCCAGCACCGTTTCCGTGTAAGAAATAAAACCTTACCCTTGTCCCCTGGCTCCAAAGATCATACCCGAATGGAAAATTCGAAATTTCCGAAGACTATTCCCGCCGGGGAAGCAACCGATATCGGCATGCCAGGAGCCACTGTTTCTTATCAGGGCCGATCCGCCGGGGTGAGTTTGTGTCCTCACTGCGGTTTGTTCATGAGGGAGAGCTCTGACCGGTGTATTCACTGTGGCAGAGACAAGAAGCAGCCCCCTGTAAAAGCTGTTGCGCGAGAACCTCTCCTCCATATGCCCGAAGAAGAATCCCGTTACAGGCAAAAAGTTCGTTATATCTTTGAATTAGCTGTGGTGATCGTCCTGGCTATTGTGCTGGTTGCCTTGAATTTACCAAGCGATCTGCCCGAGGGCTTAAAATCATCACCGATTAGAGATCTAATTCGCATTGAAAGTGATGCTGATTACGCAAAATGGACAGAAAAATATCGACTGCACATTGCAGGACGAAGCCCTTACATCCTCAAAGACATGAAAATCCTGGATAGCGGTAAATTTATTACATCGTATGTCCAGCGCTTTAAAAAAGAATATTTGGAATATATTTTTACAACCGCAGAATATCGTTACAGCCCTTATACGCCTCAACAACGTATTGTGGCAGAAAACCCGGCTAAATTCGTGGATGTCCAGATCCAGAAATTTGAAGTAGGTCCAAGTTTTGTCGGCCCGGTTGATGTCTCGGTATTCAACAAAAGTCCTTTCCCTTTATATAACCTGGGTATCAATCTTGTTTATGAAGCCACTAAAGGGCCCAATCGGGGACGGAAGGTCAGGGGATTCCTCCTTATTCGGGAGCCAGTGAATCCCGAGGAATTAAAAATCTATTTGAATCTTTATCACTTGCAGCCCGTGCGTTCTTTTGAAGGATTAGACAAGGTTTCTTTCTATGTTACCGGTGTCAAGGTAAGAAAGGGGAATAAATAACGGAAAGACCAGCAGGTTCTTGAAAAAAGGCAATGAGAAACTTTTCAATTAATCATTGTAGATATCTTGATGTGAATCATTCAAAATTTTTTAACCATTACTTGGCGAATGTGTTGTGGATCCGATTGAATTAGACGAATCCAGAGGATTCGCCTAATTCAATCGGGAACGCATTATACCTTAAATCTTTGTAAAATATATTAGCCAGCCCACCCCATAATAAGGTGTAACACAACGTGCGCATTAAGGATTACCAGCGGTTATCTATTACGATCTTGCAGGTAACACAAAAATACTAACTATACACTTTCCTCCACCTGAGCTATTTCCCACTCGATCTATTTTAGGGGATAATACCCCTTATCATTATCGGGATCGGTTACTGTATAGACGCCGAGCGTTGTGCCGGGTGCGCTTATGGCGACGCTGAAGATGCCTTCCTGGCCTGTGCCGATGAGTTCCTCAGCGGGTATGTGCCTGAGGTCGTGGGCGTCCACGCTCAAGTCCCTCTCCAGCACCCTGATCCCGTTGAAGTCATAGACCGCTATGCTGACATCGGCCTGTGTCTCAGCAAAATTGGTTAAGTAAATATCCCCCGAGGCCCAGACATAATGTGCCAGCATGGGCAGGTAGAGAGTGCGAGTTTCTGTGCTCAAGGAATCCCGCCACAACTCCCTGATCGATATGGAATGGAAATCCGCAGGCCCGGTGAGGATCATTCCATGAACTGTGTCGAGCGCCTCAACCACAAGGCTAAACATTCCCTGGGCATTGCTGATATCACTGATAAACGCCAGATAGGACTGTTTTGCCTCGATGGTTGTTTCTCTAGAGGTACTCTCCCCCGCCGTATTATAAAGGCTGATGGTTGCTGAAGCAGAGCTGTCGCCGAAGTTGGTTAAATATAGCAATTCACTATTGTTGCTGTCATCCTGAACCATGGGGAGCCTGGAAGTGATGGTAGTCGGTGTTGCATCCACCCGTGGGCTAACAATGGTGAGATCACCCACCGCGTCTTGCGCCATTGAAGCGGGGCCTGACAATAAAATAGCAAGCACAATCAAAACGGGAAATATGTAGATTACTTTTCGGATCATCATTTTTCTCCTTTCTCACAAGGATTACGGAATCAAAATTTTATGCCACAGGAGTATTAATAACCTCCTTTAAAATGGTCACAGATGGCCCCCTTTAGAATTTCACCCATGATTATACAATCACAAATTCAACAGCAGCATCCCTTTGCGCCCGCTTTACCAGCACAGATGGCACTGCCTTCTCCGCCTTTTGCTTGGCTTTGGATCTGCTCAAGACACAATCTTGTATACCACGTCTTTCTCCCGCACGCGCTCCTTCACCTTGATGCCGATAAGATCTCCCACTGAAGCCTTTTGTACATCCTTATTCTCGATCTGCATGGAAGCAACTGTCTCCTCGAAGTCCGTGGTGTGGCCCACAAAGTGGAGCTTATCTCCCAATGCGATCTCTCCATACGTAATCTTGATTGCTGCCACACTGGGCTTGGCAAAGAATTTAATAACCTCTCCCACTTTTACTTCCTCGGCCATGTCAAAACCTCCTTTTACAAGTGATTCCTCTCTATCCTCATTAAATGGATAATATTAACTTTCAAGCTGTGTGTAAATATAAAAAAATTTATCCAGTTGTTTTTGAATTTCCTCCTCGGCCGCTCTGAGCTGCTCAACACTGCTAAATGACGACTCCAGGCTGAGTAAAATTCGATCGAATGTGGAAGGGCTCACTTCCAGAGTGCCTTCATAATCAATGGAGGCCAGGCGATATTCGGAAAGGGCGAAAAAATATTTCCCCAGCCTTGGCTGCCCGGACCGAAAGGGCCATGTCTCTTTCAGGTTGAAAAATCCCTTCGCAGCCCGGCGCAGGTCCGCGCTGGCCCATTTGTCCGGTGCAATAACTGATCCAATGGCATCGGCCAGAAGGCATAAATATTCCTTGACCAGGTCGATATCCGTAATGACCAATCCATAAAGGTGCCAATCGTCGATCACGAGCATCACTGCCTGCTGTTCTGCATCCGTCAGGCAGGTATGACTCGGACATAGATGTTCACTGCAAAGTTCCCTCCCGTAGAAGGAAACCTCTCGCCAGTCTTTACCGTTGTAAATCGTCGGGTGCAGAAGGCATCCTACCCGTCGGCGGCTTTCATCCAGGAACCCTAAAAAGGGGCAGTTGTAAATCGTGTCACAGAGCCTTGGCATCGTTTCCCTGCTCTCTTGCTTTCGCCTGAAAGAAGCCAGCTTATCCACCGATGGAGAACCGAGGCGATGGAAAGTCTCTGTCCTCTCATCCAGGAGTTTCTCAATGAATGCACGGGAGCGATCCTTCCAGTTATAAAGACCGCAGCAAGCACCGCAAGATTTTCCCGGGTCGGGCTGGCATAGCGGCGAGAAAGGGGTCGTCATCTCCAGATTCCTCTGCGACTCTTTTGAACCTCCATCGCCCAAATCTCCGCATCATGAAGAAAAAATCGGTACGTAATTCGTGTGCGTCTCTTACGAATCACCTGAAGATAAGGCATGCCGAAAAACCGGCTCGTTCCACTGGAGATCTCCATATCTCCATCCTGATCATGACGGATATCCAAGATGGATCGAAAGAGGCCAAATGCTACCAAGCGTGTATCCGTGAGGTAGAGAGAACAGGTATAAAGCTTGTATCCTTTGAGTCCTTTCAAGCTCAGATCTGTGCCAACTGCTTCGCGGATAACGGTTTCCCCCAGAAATTTATCTGAACTTGCCGGTCGGCCCGCCAGCCACGTGATCAAGCCCATGATACCCATTATCAGAAAGCCGGGTGCAATCATGAACAACAGCCAGAACTTTTCCCCCTGAACATACCAAATCCCGATTTCCCGATCAATGGCCTCAATCTCCGACGCAAGATCGGCGCTGACGGGATCGCCGTCAATTCTCAAGTGGAGCAGGGCACGATCCAGCACCTCCTTGTAAATACGGTGCGTGGAGCGGTAAGTCCTTGATTCCATCCACCAGGGTTCACCCCGGTGTGTGAATATGGCCAGAAACCGCCTCTTATTCTTTGCCGGGGTAAAGATATAATACCAACCATCGGTATAAATCCGAAATTGACGTTGAAGGGCGTATCCTTTTATCCCTCTGCGAATTCGAGCCAGGTAACCAGGGTCCGCATCTTTTCCAGTATAATGTGCCAATTGTAGCCAGGAAGTTCCCTTCTGGAAGCGATAGATCTCCCATCCCCTCCGCATGATTTGTTTCATTGCCCAACCTGCCGGCACCACCGTCTCTATGGGACCGAGAAATATTACTTTGAATTGGATCTCCTGACGGATAAAGATGGTGTAAATGCTGCCTAATAAGATGAACATTCCAAGGCCCATCAACAGAATTATCCGACCCATTGGACGCATATTTAAATATTATATCATTCTAAATTACAATTAATCAAATAGTAGTTGCTGTCATCTCTCAGGCCGAATGGAAGAGTTCCGGGAAAAAAGGGCCTGCTAAAAACCCTCTTTTATGTCGCAGGCCCTTGATAATCTGTTTGGGAAACGGAACAAGCATTTTATCCCACTGGTCAGGACAAAGATCATGGTTAAGGAAAATTGGAAATTAAATAGAACGCTATATGCTGTGCACCCAAAAAAGGGTAGTTCTGATCCTTAGAGAGAAATCTATTCATTATCGAGCAAGTATAACGGATGCGTTTGATAAAATGTTGAATTTGGAATAGTTGGCAAGAGGATCCCCAAAAGAAGGTATTTTGGCATTAATTTGAAAAGGATTCAAAAATATGGGTTTTTGTTTTAAATAATCACCTTCATGCGCTCTCCCAATTGACGCAGCCTTCTACTCAGGATCCATGCAATCCCTTTCAGGAGCTTCACGCCAATGGCTGGATGGCGCTGGATAATAACTTCCAGCTGGTCCTTTTTCAATATGAGCAATTCTGTATTTTCCATTGTGTAGACCGAGGCTGATCGTTCTTGCTCTTCAATTACCGACATCTCTCCAATCACGGAACCCCGGCTCATATAGGCCATGATAAGATGCTTGCCCGGAAAGGTAGTAGATTTTTGAACCTCCAATTTTCCGGTTACGATGAACCCCATCCAGTCCCCTGGATCACCTTCATGGAATATGTAAGTTCCTGCTGGATATGACAATAAATTGAAATAAAGGCAAATGATATCGATCTCCTCCTTGGTCATTGATTGGAATAATCTTATCCTCAGAGCCAGATCACAGATAATATCCTTGATTTTTTGTTCCATCCCTGTAAGATCCTTAATTCACCATCAACGCGAAAACCGAATAGTCTGAGTTATCGAGTTGTATCAATTTCTTTGATCTTGGCCTTCAACCGGGTGATAAGCCCTTTATAGGATTCTCTGAGAATGATCCTTTGGAACTGAGAGCGATAATTATTAACTAGACTCACACCCTCAATCACCAAGTCATAGACCTTCCAGTCTTTCCCCACAAGCATGCACCGGTAATACACCGGAATTTCATTGTTTGGGGTGATGACGAAGGTGCGCACCTCTGCTAGACCGGGCGCTATGGAATCCTCCTTTTTATAAGTGATCTTTTCATCAGTGTATGCTTCAATCTTACCGATATATGCTTCCCGGAGAAGCTGAGTGAAAAGATCGATGAACTCTTCCCTATCTTTATCCGTTATATCTCTCCAATAGCCGCCCAGCGACCTTCTGGCCATCTCGGGAAAATCGAATCGATTCCGGATGATTTTCATGACCTCGGATCTTCGCTTCTCTATATTTTCACTCTTTTTCAATTCCGGGTCCTTAAGTATACCTACTACTAGATCAACGGTGTTGCGGACAGCCGAAGTGGCGTCACCCGGCTGGGCGGCAAGAGTGTAGGAAACCCATAACAAGCTTAAGAAAAGAGAAAAGCGCAAAGAAATGCTGATTTGATGTATCATCATCTCCTCCCATTGTATTTTTAATCTTCAGGATTTGGTGTAGAACTTAAGGATATCTTACCCCGAAAAACGTGTCAAATTGCCAGTCCTATGCATAACTTGCGTATATTGTCTATTGTGCTAATGCCTTAAGCCACAAAGGCATTTTCAAAGTTCATCTAGAGGTGAACAAATAAGCTGACCATCTAACTCCAAGTCGAGCGATAGGTTTGTCTCGGCAACCGGATTTTTTTCAGTTTCTTCGCCGCCCCCAAATACATCTTCTTGTGTGTCGGTGGAATACCAATCCAGATAAAATCTCTTTCATTACTGATTAATAACACTCTGCCTCAATTCAAGACTCAACCCGTTCTATAAAAGCAGGCTTTGTGGAACCAATCCTGTGATTATACTTATTACTCGATTGATTTCAAAGATTTTTATAATGATCTGACACCAACAGGGAATTACACGTTTGGTTACACTCAGTTACTCCTTAATTTTGTTTTGACGGTATTGGTAATAAGCGTCTCTTATAGCAATGTAAGGGTCGAGGGCAGCTTTTTTGAGGCTCTCATATTCTCCAAGGGTCAGTGAAGTATTGTTGACCCGATCATAGGACCTGACAGCTAAATTGGCTGGAATGGAAGGGACAAGATAATTCAAGGGATCGAGAAAAAGATCACCGACAAAACCGACCGTGTCGCGCAGGCTGGAAGACCCTAGTACTGGCCAGTTGATATAGAATGCCGGTCCTATTCCATAGTACCCCAGGCTCTGGCCAAGATCCTCATCATGCTTGCCAATGTTTAATCCTTCTTTTGCCGGATCAAAAAAGCCCACCAAGCCGAATGTCGTATTCATAACAAAGCGTATCGTCTCAGTACCCACGCCTTTAAAATCGGCCTGGAGCAAGCAATTGACCAGACGAATGGGGGTTCCCAAATTGGAAAAAAAGTTGCGCACACCCATCCTTGCGCCTTGAGGAACGATTGCCTTGTATCCAGAGGCCACGGGTTTGAGAATCAAGAAATAAAGCCTGTCATTAAAACGAAAAAATATCCGATTGATAGGCTCCAGAGGGTCAGCAATGGTCTTTTCTAACTCTTGTGAATCGGAAGGTTCAGGAGGCATCGTTGCGTCTGCCAGCTCAACGGCATTATGAAACTGCAAAATGACGTTGGAGACATCGGATTTTGGAGGTAATGGCATAAGCTCATCAGCACTGGAATCTGTGTAGGGGGCCAGCACCAGCGTCAAAAGTATTAATAATAAATAGGCGGTTCTCATAAAATTTGAGCTCCTTTTTGTTTTAATGCCTCAATTCTTTAGTATGATTATTATTATACTTGTAAAGGCTTATTCTGGACTAAATTCTGACTAAATAAATTCATTATACAACGAATTGGTCAGTTTTGGGCGATCTTGGCTTTCAGATTTTTCCGAATATGTAACGACTTACTAGCTCTTCCAGGTCAATTGCTGATTCTGTCTCCGTGATCCAGCCGCTGGGCTGGATATATTTATCCGATCCCCCTAGGCTGATTTTGACATACTTATCGCCAATGATTCCCATCGTGCGGATCGAGGCAACAGAGTCTTCAGGAAGCTCTGTCCCCGAAAAGATCCGTAACTCCACAAGGGCTTTATCTTTATCTAGGGTTATCCGGTTTACTCTGCCTACCTGAACTCCTGCTATCTCGACCATTGCGTCAGCCTTTAAGCCCGTGACCGATGCAAATCGGGCATTTACTGAATAATCACCTTTGCTGAATAAGTTTACCTCGCCCAGTTGGACGGCAAGGTAAATGAAAGCCAGAAAGCCTGTGACCAAAAAGATTCCTACACCCAACTCTACACTAAATCGTTTCATCCCGCCCCTCTGCCTCTTCGCTCAAGTAGACCGGCCCCATGGTTGACTCCAGCAACTGCCGGACAATAGGGTTTTGGCTCCGTTGAATCTCATCAGGGGAAGCACACTCCTGTATTCGTCTATCATGGAGCACCACCACTAGATCAGCCAGATTAAAGACTTTGGGTATATCATGACTGACTATGACCGAGGTATAATTCAATCTTTTTTGGGTAAGGTAAAACATGTGATAAATTTCCATAATGGTTGACGGGTCCAGCCCTGTAGTGGGTTCATCGAACAGCATTATTTCCGGATCCAGTTGAAGCGCCCGGGCTAATGACACTCTCTTTTGCATCCCCCCGCTAATCTGTGCGGGATATTTCCATCGACTTTCTTCTATCCCGAGCAAATTCAAATATCCCATGACTTTGTTCTCTATTTCCAGTTCTGAGAGCTTCGTCCTCTCTCGCAGGGGCAATGCCACATTATCGTAAACCGTCATGGAATCGAAAAGAGCCCCGCCTTGAAAAAGCACGCCAAATCGTAGCCGGATTTCGGTGAGATCCCTTGTCTTTAACCGGGTGATATCCCTGTTCAAAACATGTATTTGACCGCTTTCGGGCTTGAGGAGGCCCAATATAAGTTTCAGAAGAACGCTCTTCCCCTGTCCACTTCTGCCAACCACTACCGTCGTTTGGCCCGGATAAATATCCAGGCTGATCTGGTCCAGCACTTTCTGTTTTCCGAACGATTTAGTCGCGTTGATTAACTGAATCACCGGATCTTGCTTCATAAAAGCACCGCAGTCAGAAGGTAATCCCAAAGCAAAATAAGCACCGAGGATAAAACTACAGCGTTTGTGGTGGCGCGACTAACACCCTCAGCCCCAAAGGCGGGCCTTCTTTCTAAATCCACAGTATACCCAGTATAAGCACAAATCCAGACTATCTGCAGAGCAAAGAAAATTGATTTGATCAGGCCCATGTTGATATCTTTGAAAACAACACTTCGCTGCATACTGTCGAAATATGCACCAGGGTTGATTCCCAGGAGTTGCACGCCTACGAGGTATCCACCGAAAATGCCCACCACATCGAAAAAGAACACTAGCAAGGGCAACGAGATCAATGCTGCTACATATTTGGGTGCTAAAATGAATCGGAAAGGATCTATTCCCATGCACTCAAGGGCGTCAATCTGCTGTGAGATACGCATTATTCCCACTTCGGCGCAAATGGCTGATCCCGCGCGACCGGTCACCATCAAGGCGGTCAGCACCGGCCCCAACTCGCGGATCAGGCTCAGCGCGACCGCAGACCCCAAGAGCCCCTCTGATCCAAACTGACGCAACGTGTGATATCCCTGCAAACCTAAGACCATTCCCGTAAATCCAGCGGTGAAGAAGATTACAAAGATTGAGGAAACGCCAATGAAATGTATTTGTTTTAGGATGGCATGGATTTTAAAGGGGGGTTTGAGGATCCCCACAATAGAGTAGAATAAAAAAATTCCCGCCCTGCCCACATCTTCAAGGAAGTAGAGGAATTTATCCCCCAATCTTTCTATCCATCCCACCATCTTTCACAATCCATGTATTTAACACCGTGCATTGATTACTTCTCACTCAGTAGCAACTCAGCATGTGTAATAAAGTCAGCTAAAGCTAATGGTTAGCCGCGGCATTTGAGAATTTTTCAGTGGACGAGAATTGCAATAAAAATCCCCATGATGACGGAGGATCCTACAACTCCAGAGACGTTTGGTCCCATGGCGTGCATCAGGAGAAAATTCTTCTTGTTTGCCCTCTGGCCCATCAACTGTGCAACCCGGGCTGCCATGGGAACAGCGGAAACGCCCGCCGAGCCAAGCAGTGGATTGACTTTTTCTTTGCAAAATAAATTAAGTACCTTGGCAGTCAGGATGCCGGTGGCAGTGCAAAAGGCAAAACAAACCAGACCCAAGAAAAAGATGAGAAGGGTCTGGGAACGCAGAAAGACATCGGCGCTCATTGTTGCCCCTACCGTCAACCCTAAAAAGATCGTTGAGACATTGAGGATTTCATTGGATGCCGAGTTTGCGAGTCGCTGGACCACACCTGATTCACGAAAAAGATTTCCCAGCATGAGCATGGAGATGATGGCCGCGGCCTTGGGCACGAACAAAATAATGATGAGACAGGTGATGATGGGGAAAAAGATCTTCTCCACCTTTGAGACAGGACGAAGCTGTTTCATCTCCATTGCCCGTTCTTTATTCGTGGTCATTAAGCGTATGATCGGCGGCTGAATGAGGGGAATAAGCGCCATATAGGAATATCCCACCAAACCGATAACACCTATTATTTGAGGCGCCAGTTTGGAGGCAGCGTAAATGATGATGGGGCCATCTGCAGTTCCAATAATGCCG
Source organism: uncultured Thermodesulfobacteriota bacterium (assembly GCA_964611635.1). Classification (GTDB taxonomy): domain Bacteria; phylum Desulfobacterota; class JAFDED01; order JAFDED01; family JAFDED01; genus JAFDED01. The sequence goes on along the minus strand of CAZTAS010000039.1, from coordinate 20,037 downwards.
ATGGAAGAGGCCTCGTTTAGGTTGAATCCAGCTAACAGGGCAATGAGCATTATCACGGGTATCCCCACCTGGGCTCCTGCGCCGATTATGAAGGTCTTGGGATTGGCAATGAGTGGGCCGAAATCGGTCAGCGCGCCCACGCCCATGAAGATAAGAAGGGGCAAAATCTCCCACTCCACCCCATACTTAAAAATGATACCCAGAATACCATCCTCTTCCATCAGCCCTGCCAAAGGCAAGTTGGCCAGGATGATCCCGAAGCCTATGGGCAAGAGAAGAAAAGGTTCAAATTCTTTTTTGATGGCAAGGAAAACAAAGCTCCCCCCGATCAACACCATCAGACACTCGCCCGGTGTAATGTTTATGAAGCCGATTTGGGAGATAAATTCACGAATCATTTCAGCATATTCCTTTCCGTCGCAACATATAACAAATTGTTTACTGGATCAGCATTCGGCCAACAACAAAATGATTAGCTTTTTTTCTGCTTCTGCGTCTGTTCAAGGATCTTGGACACGAGGGAAATTATCATGGTCAGCACACCCATCACCACAAATGTTCCAACAATGGAAATTATAAAAAGCTTAAAAACCTGATCCCAGTCCATCATGCGAACTCCTTTCTCTGCCTCTACTTATACTCATTGAGCGAAAAAACTATGAAAAGACTGCGTAGAATAATCTGAATGACAAAAGGTCAGTCAATCATTTCTTGATCACAAATCCTTCGGCTATAATTAGATGCCGTGTCCAACGGGACTTAATAATATTAATTTTGCCTATTATAGAAATTTTTTGCCTATGAGGACTGATCATTGGGATGAATTTCCATATATTGCGGATGGTGAATACAAGAAATCTCCGGTATGTAGAACCCGGTCAGCTGCTCTTTATGTATACAATTATATAATGCCTTAATCCATATCACAATCAATCATGAAAGTCCAGATAGTGAATCCAAGAATTTATAAATGAGCAGCGCTGGGATGTGGAGCCGCCTAGGCTGGTATTATGCAAGGAAGGGCCTTATGGAAATCCATATGGATGTGTTCCGAACAAAAGGCATCAACAACGGGGACTGGATCTATATCGAGACCCCCTGGGCCTCCCCAATCAGCGTTCGCGCCTTACCACTTCCTTCGACCCCCGCTGTATCGTCATGCAGCACATTTGGTGGTTTTCGGAAATGCCAAAGCAGAGGAATTTTCCATTCACGGGTTGTAGGAATCCAATATCAATGGCATTACGGACGATGACCCGGACAAGCGCGGTCCCCTCTCTCGAGGATGGCTTTTGAAGAGGCCTTAATGCGATGTAAGGTTTATAAGGAGTGAGGGGTCGCCTCCGGCTATGCTGTGTTATCGAGAAATAATACGATTTTTCGAACAAAAAGCAATTCATTGCGTGTATAGTTTTTTATATCATGTTTAAGTGCCATTAAAAAATGTCCTTTATTTTTCCATCAATAGTATCAAGGAATTTTGTTATGGCAAGTTTCTTTCGTTCATCCAGCTGCTCGAAATAGGAAGAATCAAAAATATTTCTTATTCGTGTTTCAGCTTTTTTTAAATCCAAAAATTTTTCTATGTCATTAGGTTTAATCCGCCAAAGTATTTTTCCAACATAATCTGAACTACTATGACTTCTAACCTTAATTAAAAAGCATGAAATAAAATCAATCATCCCATCATCATCTGCTATTGATTTATTTACAAAATTGTTGATTTTTTCATACTCTCCCCATTGTTTCCACATGAAAAGAATAGGTATCAAATATTTGTACCCTGATAATCGACCATTTGCTGCCCAAGTTTCAATTTTACTGCAGGCAAGCTCTTCTAATTCTTCAAGTTGATTTGAATTTACAGTTCGTTTCTCTTCTGGCTCCGGAGGTTCTTTAAAATCATACTTACCGTGCTGCTGGTCCTGCACACTTACTTCGAAAACAATGGTATACAAACTTTTTGTAGCTTTTCCCATAGCGCATTTAAGAATTTTGAATCTCTTTTCATGAGTATCAAAACGATGAATTAGTTGATAAAACAGACGAAGAATTCTCATATGAGTGGATATAAGGCCCTTTTCTTCTTCAGGGAAAAAATCACCAATATCCATCAAAACTGTAATGATGGGTTCTATATTTTCCTCGGGAATATCACTTTTAGCATAATCCTCTAATCTTTCCATAAATCTTATTATTCTTCCATCTTCATTCAGTCTTAGTAAAGCCTCAGCAAAGGCATGAGGATTATTGGCGAGTGATAAGATTGTCTTAATTTCGTTTTGGGATATTTCACCCTTTGGAACAGAGAGTGAAAAGAATATATCGAAAATATCAGGGCTACAAATTCGACAATTTTTTCTCCAATTATCCAACCATTCGTAACTATAATTAGAAATACCATAAATAGATTCGAGCTTAGGAAATAATATTTTCAAAAAATCCTTTAATACTTCTTGAGAAAAATTAACTTCTCTATCAATTATTTCTTCGCAAAGTTTGATAGCTTGCTCTTTATCTGCTTCACGTATTCCACCAATTGAATCAAACACACCTGAGAAAACATCTTTATTATCTCTTATTCCATAGTAAACCTTTGGGATAAAAACTTGAATAGCAGTAATAGCAAGGAAATCAATAGCATTTACTTCGCCTTTGACGATATCAAAACCGAATCTCAATGTGTTAATGTATAGTGTAACATCTCTAATATTTTGAAAGAAGTGTTTTAGACCGCTTTGATAAATATTTCCCCAGTGAGTCTGGTCCCACTTTTCTTCAGGTATGTCCTTAATTAATTCATCAAGTTGACTAAACAATAAATGCTCTACTTCTTTTTTCGATATAAGTGGGATCTCAAAAGGAATTTGAACTACTTTTTCTAGATATTCTATTCCGGAACCTTCTTGAACCTTTTTCAACGCCTTTATAACAACATTCTTATCAAACGCGAGCAGGTATAATGTGTTTGGAAAATCTCCTAATGATTTGATTAATTGAAAAATTTGTCTGATTTCAGTATTATTGAGACGATCAATATCATCAATAACAATAATAATTTTATGGGATTGTTTATCCAATAATTCGTTTAACTCTTCTCTTATAGAGTTTAAATCATTTGATTTAAGCTCGCTCAAGCTTTTTGAGGCATCTCCGAAATTCTTTAGCAATTCTGAAATTATAGAAGCAATGGGTCCAATTGTTGGTATTAAAGCAAAAGGTTTGAAAAAATTAGCATATGTTTCTAACTTCACTCCAGCCTTTTTAGCATTCTCAGAATGATTAACAAGTTTTAAGACCCTTGATAATTGTTCAAAAAATTGGGCAATTAATTGGTTTTGATCGGAATAATTCCATGGATTGAATTTTATGATGATAGGTTTTGTCTCATCAGTTTTATCTTTGTAAACAGAATCAATATGTTCTAATGCCATGTTAATAATTGAAGTTTTTCCAGATCCCCATGCGCCAAAAAGACCAATTACAATGCTATCTTTTCCTTCATAGCTAAGAATAGCATTGCCAAGTGATTTGGCAAATGAACTTCTGCCCAGTATATCATCCTTATATGATTGAATAGGTTGATCTGGTTTAAACATACTTTTCTACCTCTTTTTACCTCTTTTTGGTGCTATGGCCATGATAATTTATTTTTCCTAGCTTCAATAGGCCATTCACACCTTCAGCCCTTAAATATAACATTCCCATGCCAATCTCTTGTCTCCTACTAGGCTCAGACGACAGGTCATCCGGGCCACCCGCGTGTCGGCTGCAACGAGATATCAGGCTGTCATCTTTAGGGCCAGAAGAGAGGGTCATCTTTGATGCGGTCCAAGCATTCATCAATTGATAATGCGGCATAAACCTCCCACCACTGCCCGGTGTGTCTCATGTACGAGAGATTAAAACGACCATTGCCGATGTATTCCATGCGGGCAAACCTCACCTCAAAAAATGGTGATATGGCCCTTGGACCAGGACTGCGATACCTTGCACAGAAGTAAAAATAGCTGCGGTACCATTTTGAATAAATGTCCACGATGTAGTTAAAGCCCTCTTCTTTAACATGAGCCTTGACGTGTTTCGGCTTCATAACGGACTCAATCAGCTCGTTCGCCCTTATTTCCACCTCCATCTTAACAGCATCTGGCACCTTGGGCTTTGGCTGTCTTGGGGGAACCTTGATCCACCTTTTTTGTCTCTTTGCCATGCAACCTCCTTCCAATGAAAGCAGCCGCGGGGTGTCCCTTACAATTTATTGTCCGAGCCGCGCAAAAACTAAGAAACCATTCGTACCTTCAGCCCTGAAAAGTAACTTAGCCGTGAAAATCCTCTTGTCCCCTCCGCGACCCGGACGATCTATCATCCGGGTCGCCCGACACTTTGACTCTTTGGGGGTGAATTGATCTTCAGTTACGACGTCGTCTCTCTCATCCGACTTGCTCCCCGGCCCAGCGGCGGATTGCTTCCATCATTATTTCAGATTCATCGCGAGTGACGGTCTCGATTTCCTGGTCATCATAGCGGAAGGTTACAGCATAAGGAGTGAGCCTGCCTAATTCTTCCGGGGTAAAAGGCGGGGTAATCAAATTATCCAGCAACAAATAAGCCAATTCGTACAGGTCGTGAGTTTTTCTGAATTCAATGCCATGCAGTATCAGTACGGCCTTCAGGCTTTTCTCCACCGCCTGCTGGGCATGGAAGCACACGGTAACCAAGCTTATCTCAGGTGCTTTTTTAAGCACCATAAACGCTTTTATGTCCCGATCTGCAAGGGCAAGGAAGCGCCGCGCCTGGTCAACCAGCTTCATACACCACCTTGCCTTCTTTTAATGCCCAATAAAGGGCAGTGCCGGGCAGGTGCCCCCAATCATCAACGTCCTTCTGTGAATACACCAGAACATCCACGCCGAGGCCGATTCTGCCGATGGCATATCGCAGCCGCACCATTTCCATACCTTTGTTTTCAAGATGAGGTTTTATGACAATCAAATCCAGATCAGATTCTTCCGTGGCCTCGCCCCTTGCATAAGAGCCAAACAATATGACCTTACTGGGATTTGCCGCAGCCACCAGTTTGGACACCGCTTTATTAATGGTTTCCTGGGAAATCATTCTCCTGCCTTTGCGATCTTCAATCTTCCTATTTTTATATTATACACCATTTACAAAGCAATGCTCCGGTTGTCTCATGCTTCAAACGGTAATAGAGTTATCAACTTAGTTCAGAAAACAGATTTCTAATTACTCGCCTGTCTTCAGACTTTTCATGAATAACTATCGGACCGAAATGGGGCAGCACACCATGCCCGAGCGAGGGCTTGGTGTGCTATCTGGTTTGTGAAGGCCCGTTGTGTCTCCACCGAATTACATATGACCAGTGAATTGCTGATTTAAATTGATAACACTAAACGATAATGATGATGTCTCGGATAATCTTCTATAAGTTCATCATCGTAAGTATAAAGTCATTATATTGATTTTATTGGAAAAGTCAATGATTAATCTTTTCTCCGGAAGGACTGTGTAAACTGCTTAATGCTTACAGAGGCATTTTCTCTGTTCTTATCTTTTTTTTATGCCTTTTGTATAAAAAAGCAGTTAAAGATCAACCTTGCATGCATGAATAAATGTCCCATTTTTAAGGCTTTTGTGGTATTATTCCATCCAAAATGGGCCGTTTTATACTTTACTTTGGATGGAGATATATCCCTTTTCTACCTCGATGTAATTTCAATAACTTAGATCGGTGAATTTTGGCTGGAAAGCTATTGACATAAATTGGCCTTGAAAGTATAAATAAGAATAAAGATATCTGCCAGAGGATCCTAATGCCGGTCTACCAGTACAAAGGCTTGGATGCGTCAGGAAAGTCGATTCGCGGCATGATCGATGCCGACAGTCCACGCTCGGCCAGGATGAAACTCCGTGGCACCGGTATCTATCCGTCTGAACTCCAGGAAGAAACCCATTCTGAAACCTCCCGGATCCAAGCCGCGCAGAATCTGCGGACACTTTTTCAACGTGTGCGATTGCAAGACACGGCGGTGATGACGCGCCAGTTGGCAACGTTGATCGGGGCTGGAGTTCCATTGGTTCCGGCATTAAATGCACTTATCACTCAGGTCGACAATGATACCCTGCGCAAAGTGATAACACAGGTGCGCGAACGGGTGAATGAAGGCAGCACGCTGAGCGATGCGATGAAGAAATACCCTCGCGTTTTTTCGGACCTGTATACTAATATGGTGAGCGCAGGGGAGGCCAGTGGAGCGCTGGAGGTCGTGCTTCTGCGACTGGCGGATTTTATTGAGAACCAGGTGAACCTCCGTAACAAAATTCGCTCGACCCTGGCCTATCCCATTTTCATGCTCTTCATTGGATCAGGCATTTTGCTTTTTTTATTGACTTTCGTCATCCCATCGGTAACACAAATATTTCGAGACTCAGATCGAGTTTTGCCGGCGCCCACCATTCTTCTCATTTCTATCAGCGAGTTTGTGAAAAATTACTGGTGGCTTTTAGTCGGCATTTTGATTGGAGCGGTGATGGGATGCAGGAGATATATTCGCACCGATGCCGGGAGAATGATTTTCGACCGGCTGAAGCTCCGAATCCCCTTTCTGGGTGGACTGAGCACAAAGATCGCCATTTCCCGGTTTGCCCGCACCCTTGCGACCTTGCTCAACAGCGGCATTCCCCTTCTGACATCCCTGGGAATAGTTCGCACGGTAGTCAATAACCGTGTGATTGCCGATGCCATTGCGGACGCTCAGGAGAACATCCGTGAGGGAGAGGAGATTCACATGCCCCTGGCCCAGGGGGGTGTGTTCCCGCCCTTGGTGATTCAGATGATCGCCATAGGCGAAAGAAGCGGAGAGCTTGAGCACATGTTGTTCAAAGTTGCCGAGTCATACGATAATGAGGTGGAGTCCAGTATAGGCAGTATTACCTCTATGCTGGAGCCCATCATGATACTGGCCATGGGTGCGGTGGTGGGTTTCATCGTCCTGGCTATTTTGCTGCCCATCTTCGAGATGACACAGGGAATCATGTAACTCTGGATGAGGTTTCCCATGGGCAGAGATTTTAGAGCCTGCTAGTTCTGGCAAGGAGTATGGGGATGAGAAATAGAGATCTTTCAGCACAAAAAGGGTTTACCCTGATCGAACTGATGGTGGTTATTGTTATCCTGGGGATTCTGGCCACCTTCATCATGCCCCGCATTATGGGCCGCCCTGAGGAAGCGCGCCGGATGGCTGCAAAAGCGCAGATCCGAAGTCTCGAGAGTGCCTTGAAGCTTTTTAAGCTGGACAATGGCTTCTATCCTACCACCGAGCAGGGGCTTGAGGCCCTGGTTACCCCCCCCGCCACCGGCCAGGTTACCGATCATTTTCGCGAGGGGGGATACCTGGAAAAAGGGAGAGTTCCCAATGATCCGTGGAGAAGACCGTATGTCTATATATCTCCGGGCATCCACAATCCTGACTTTGATCTGAAGTCCCTTGGGTCCGACGGAGAGGAAGGCGGCGAGGGGGCCGATGCAGACGTCGAGAGCTGGAACCTGGAGGGATGAGGCCGTTGGATTTGAAGAAATTTCAAAATTCAAATCCACGAGGGTTCACTCTTGTGGAACTCTCGGTGGTTATCGCGTTAATGGGTATCATACTGCTCATCACCTATCCTCGGTTCGAGGGCTCTCTGTTCGCCAGCAATATCAAGCAGGCTTCCCGGCGTCTGGCAGCAGCCGTTCGTCTCGCTCAGAGCCAGGCAGCCTATAAACGCAAAATTTGCCGGATTTATTTTGACCTGGATCGAAATACTTATTGGCTCTCCATTCAAGGTAATGAGGAGGATTTCGTGACCGATACCTCATTTCTCGGCCAGGAAAGAAAGCTCCCGGATGGCGTCTCCTTCGAGGATGTGATCTCTCCCAGGGATGGAAAGGTCCAAGAGGGGCAGACCTTCACTCAATTTCTCCCAAAGGGCCTTGTAGACCGGAGCCAGATCCACCTCAAAGATGAGGCTAATCGTCAGTTTACGCTTATTATCCAGCCGCTGACCGCAGAAATTGAGTTTTTCGACACATACGTGGAGGAGGAATGGGTGCCAAGATAAAGAAATTTCGAATTTCGCGACAACGGAACCGGAGAGGAATTTCCCCCTCCGAAAGGCAGAGAGGGTTTACCTTTCTGGAGGTCATGATATCACTGGCGGTCTTGGCTGCCTGCCTGATAGTTTTGCTCAAGCTGCAATCCATAACCGTTGACCATTTTGCCGAAGCACGCAATATGACCGAGGCGTTAATGCTGGCCCGATCCAAGATGGTGGAGACAGAGGCTGGAGGATTCCCCGAATTGGGAAAAGAGGATGGGGACTTTGGAGAGGGGCATTCGGGGTATCGCTGGATTCGCGATGTCACCGAGACGGGGGTTGATGTCCTTCGAAAAGTCAGGGTGGTTGTGATGCCACCCGGAAAAGATAATGGACCTGGGACGGTAACACTGGAGACATTCCTGGCTCGGGTGGAAACTGCCTCTGTTGCGGAACTGGCAGCCAGCGAAGGCCAAGGTGCAGCAGGCCAGGGAACTCAAGCATCAGGCTCGACAGGGAGCCAATCGCCCACCTCCTCCGGTGGGGCTGCGTCCCCTCACGGTTCCACTCCTTCCAAAGTACCTCCGCAAGCAGGCAATGCCCCCTCACCGCAGAACCCTGCCGCTGTTTTTCTCCCATGGCTTGCGCCGAACGCACCTCGAAACCCGCCTCCTCGGCCCTCCGGTCCACCCCCTGCGTTCCTGCCGTGGCTGACGGAGGGTGGCGGCAGATCGCGATAACCAACGGGTTTGACCTAGCGTTCAATCTTAAAAATGTGACAGCCCACCCAAATATAATAACATATACACAGGTCAGAAGAGATGAACTTTTCAACCGTAAATTCTGGATCTTTTGCGACTCCTCTTTTTTTGACTTGACAAGAAGAAAAAGTGTCATTAGTTTATCTCACCGGGCACAATACAGTGTTAACCCATTCATCTGGTACTGGTTGAAAATATATTAAAGATTCCCCAAAAGGAGGTACCTGCGTATGGCTTATATCATTAATGAGGAAGAATGCATCAATTGTGGAGCATGTGAGGCTGAATGTCCAGTGGAAGCCATCAGTGAGGGCGAGGAATCTTATATTATAGATCCCGATCTTTGCACGGAGTGTGGAAGTTGTGCAGAGGTCTGTCCCAACGATGCGATATCGGGTCCAGAATAAAATTCTCAAATGATTTTTCTTTAACATCCATGCGGGCCTTTCATTGGTGGCCCTGAATTCTGGAGACATGATAATGCCCCTCCACCACCTATGGGGGAGAGGCATTTTCACTTTCAGTTTATGGTTTGCTTTGAAAAAAAGAAGTCCTGTTATGGACATCTTTTTCACATGTGGACTTCTCTCCCCTTACGCCGCTTGCCAAATCGTGCTATACACTCGATTATATCAGGCTGCCTTACTGATTCGAACAGCGCAGACCTTATACTCAGGGATCTTGGCAACAGGGTCCACTGCGGGGTTGGTCAATACATTGGCAGCCGCCTCATGGAAATGAAAGGTCATGAAGACCACCCCCTCCGGTGAGCGGCGGGTAACCCGGGCACGAGCATGGATTGAACCGCGGCGCGACTCCACCTCCACAAAGTCGCCTTCCTGAATGCCCAGTCGCAAAGCATCTTCCGGATTAATTTCAACCGGGCCTTCAGGGTAAAGAGCCTCGATCCCTCGCGATTTCCGCGTCATGGTGCCTGTGTGAAACTGATAAAGCACGCGCCCGGTGGTCAGTATAAATGGATAATGCTCATCGGGCAGCTCATCGGCGGGTATAAACTGGATGGGATGGAACAGACCTTTGCCACGGGTAAAACGCTCCTTATGCAGGATCGGGGTACCGGGGTGATCCCGTGTCGGGCAGGGCCACTGAAGCCCCTCACCATCCAGGCGTTCATGGGTGATACCCCCGTAACTGGGGGTCAATCTCGCGATCTCGTCCATTATTTCCGCTGTGGATGAGTAGTTCCACTCATGTCCCAAGCGGCGGGCAAGGCTGCAAATTATCTCCCAATCAGGCCGACTCTGTCCTAATGGGGCTATGGCCGAGAAAGCTTGCTGAACGCGACGTTCGGTGTTGGTATATGTCCCATCCCGCTCGGCATAACTGGCTGAGGGGAAGACCACGTGGGCAAGCCGTGCCGTCTCGGTCAGAAAGAGGTCCTGAACAACCAGGAATTCCAGTGACCGGAGCGCTTCCTCTACGTGCCCTATATCAGGATCGCTGAGCATGGGATTCTCGCCCATGATGTACAAAGCCCCTACTTTTCCACTGCGAGCACCCTCCATTATTTCCGTCACTGTCAGGCCGGGAATGGGGCTTAATGAAACCTCCCATGCCTTTTCGAACTTGGAGCAAATGGCTTCATCGTTAACGCGCTGGTAACCCGGATATACGTTAGGGAGCGCACCCATGTCGCAAGCGCCCTGCACGTTGTTTTGCCCGCGCAGAGGGTTCACACCTCCCGAAATTATTCCCACATTTCCGCAAAGCATAGCCAGATTGGCAAGGCTCTTGACGTTGTCCGTGCCGGTTATGTGCTGGGTGATCCCCATAGCATATGCGATGGAAGCCCTTTCCGCTCGGGCATAAAGCCGTGCCGCCTCTTGCAGGTCTTTCGCAGGGATACCTGTTATCTGCTCTACTACCTGAGGTGTAAAGGATTCCACTGCTTTTCGGAGTTCCTCGAATCCTTCGGTCCGTTCCTCCACGTAATCCCTGTCCCAGAGACCCTCTTGGATGATGACGTGCATCATTCCATTGATCCAGGCAACGTCGGTTCCGGGCTTATGCTTCAACCACATGGTGGACATTTCCACCAGATCAATTTTCCGTGGATCCACAACGATGAGTTTCATGCCACGGCGTATCCCTCTCTTGATGCACTGAGAAATGATGGGATGGTTTTCAGTGGTGTTGCTGCCCGTTAGCAAGAGAACATCCGCGCCTTCAAACTCATCAATGGAGTTGGTCATCGCGCCGCTGCCGAAGGAGGCGGCCAGACCGGCCACCGTTGAACTGTGTCAAAGACGGGCGCAGTGATCGATATTGTTCGTTCCCATCACTGTGCGTGTGAATTTTTGCATCAGGTAGTTATCTTCGTTAGTGCATTTGGCTGAAGAAAGGGCCGCAAAGGTATCACCCTTTAGCTCATGAAACTTGCTGGCCACGAGGTCCAGCGCCTCATCCCAGGTTGCCTCCCTCAGCTCGCCATCCCTGCGGATCAACGGCCGGGTGAGCCGATCGGGGTGATGAATAAATTCATAGGAGCCAAATCTCCCCTTGACGCAAAGAGCTCCCCGGTTAACCGGGCTTTCCGGGGCTCCCCGTACACCCACCACGCGCCCCCAACGGACACCCAGATACATGCTGCACCCCACGCCGCAATATGGGCAGATGGTCTTGACCTCATGGGTGGGGGGAATCCATTCTCTGGGCGCCAATGCACCCACAGGGCAACGGACAACGCATTCTCCGCACGACACACATCGACTTTCTTTCAGGGGCATGTCGTTAAAGGTGCCGGGCTTGCTGTCGTAGCCTCGATAAATCATGTCTATGGCATTTACCCCGGCGATCTCAGCGCATGCCCGAACGCACTTGGCGCACATGATGCACTTGTTCAAATCCCTGAGGAAGAAAGGATTGCTTTCATCCAGGGGAATGGTATCTGTCCGCCGGGGCAAACGAAGGCAATCGATTCCCAAATAGGCGCATACCTTCTGCAAATCGCAGCGCTGGTTGCTTGTACACGACAGACAATCTCCGATGTGATCGGCCATCAGCAATTCAACGATGTTGCGCCGAATCTTGTCGATCTCGGCCGAGTCAGTCCTTACCACCATGCCTTCGGTGGCAACGGTGGTGCAAGATGTGGGGAATCCACGCATTCTCTCGATATCCACGATGCAGAGACGGCAGGCACCATACGGTTCCAGGTCATCATCATGACAAAGAGAAGGAATATAGGTTCCCGCTTTTTGCGCTGCCTTCAGGACGGTGGTCCCTTCAGGCACGGAAATTTCTTGTCCATCAATTGTCAGGGTAATCTGGCTCATGCACTCCTCTTCTGGTCTTGTTCTTATGTTGAGTTGTTGGACTCCAGGTTCTCCAGGTCACACCACAGGCAGCGGCTGGCCTCCTCCATGGCCTGCTCTCTGGTGTATCCAAGCTCTATCTGTTTGAAGCTTGTTTTTCTTTCATGAACCGGTAGATGCTGCATTGAGGGCCTGAATCGGTCACCCTCTTCTTCTTTTCGCTCCTGTGGCTCCTTGGGCTCTATTGGGGCCAGAATTTCGGTGATGTCGCCCGTGCCACCAAGATATTGGTCGATAGCAATGGCTGCTCGTTTTCCGTGAGCAACCGCTTCAATAACCGAAGCCGGGCCTGAGACCATATCGCCTCCAGCGAAAATACCCTGGTGAGAAGTGGCTTGTGTATCGGTGTCGATTCTGATTCTATCTCCTTTTTCAACCTCAACCGCAACATCAAATTGCAGGTGAGTTGGCATCTGACCGATGGCGGCAATAATAGTGCCAAACTCCATGCTGAATTCCGAGCCTGCGACTGGAATGGGGCGCCTGCGGCCGCTGGCATCAAAGGAACCTAGCTCCATACGAATACACTCCATACTAAAGCCCCCGTTGACCCGAGTAAGCCGAGAAGGTAAGGTCAGGTAGTGAATCTCCACACCTTCCGCCTCGGCATCGCGGATCTCGTCAGGATCCGCAGGCATCTCTTCGCGGGTTCTCCTGTAAATAAGTGCAACCTTTGTTGCCCCCAAACGCAAGGAGGTTCGGCACGCATCGATGGCGGAGTTTCCCCCGCCCACCACTGCTACGGAGTCTCCTATTGCGGGTAAATCACCCAAATTAACCCTGTTGAGAAACGTCACGGCATCCATGACTCCATCTGAATCCTCGCCCTCGATGCCCAAACGTATCCCGCGGTGGGCTCCCATAGCCAGGAACACCGCATTGTACCCCTGTTCCAGGAGCTTTTCCGCTGAACCAACACGGATTCCGCACTGTATCTGTACTCCCAGGTGCCTTACCAGATCGATCTCCAACTCGAGGATGTCCTCGGGCAATCGGTACTCAGGGATGCCAACCCGCAGCATCCCTCCTGGCTTGGAAAGTGCCTCAAACATGGTGACCGCATGGCCGCCTTTTTTGGCCAGATAATAAGCCGCCGTGAGACCGGCCGGACCTGATCCCACCACGGCCACCTTTTTCCCCGATGGAGGGGCTACCTGCACAGGTTCAGCTTCAGACTCCGCCCCGCCGCCACACTCCCAGGCCGCTCGCTTGAGTGTCCGGATAGCGACAGGCTCGTCCAGTAATCCCCTCCTGCACTTGGACTCGCAGGGATGGAAACAAACCAGGCCGCATATGGCTGCAAAGGGAAGCTGCTCTCTCACCACGGCCAGAGATTCCCTGAACCTTCCTTCACCTATGTATCGTATGTATCGGGGCACATCGATGCCGGCCGGGCAGGTATGACTGCATGGTGCCTCCACCAACCCCTCACAAACCGCAGCCCGGCATTTTTTGTATTTGATGTGCTCCACGAACTCATCCCGGAAGTACCTCAGTGCGCTCAGAACAGGGTTCGGGCTTGTCTGGCCCAGGCCGCAAAGAGAGCCGGCCTTGACGGATATGGCCAGTTCTTCCAGAATGTCCAGGTCGGAGAGCTTTGCCTTGCCGCTGGAGATATTTTCAAGAATTTCCAGCATTTGCTTAGTGCCCAGCCGGCATGGGGTGCATTTGCCGCAGCTTTCGGCCTGGGTAAAGGAGAGAAAGAACTTAACGGTGTCCACTATGCAGGTATCCTCATCCAGAACCACCATTCCGCCCGATCCCATAATGGAGCCTGCTTCGGTCAGCGTCTCATAGTCCACCGGCGTATTCAAATGGCTGGCGGGCAGACACCCTCCGGAAGGCCCACCGGTCTGGACAGCTTTGAACCTCTTGCCTCCCTGAATACCGCCACCTATGTCATAGATAATTGTACCCAAGGGCGTACCCATGGGGACCTCGATAAGGCCGCTATTGGCTATTTTACCTGTGATGCAGAAGGCCTTGGTGCCCTTGCTCTTATCAGTCCCCATGGATGCGAACCAATCCGCACCATTCCGGATAATGTTGGGCACATTGGCAAATGTCTCTACATTATTTATGTTCGTGGGTTTTCCCCAAAGGCCTGATTGAGCAGGGAATGGAGGTCGAGTCCTAGGCATACCTCGAAGCCCCATGATGGAGGCCATCAAGGCCGTCTCCTCGCCGCAAACAAATGCTCCAGCGCCTTCCTTGATCTGGAGATCGAAGGAAAAGCTGCTTTCTACTATTTTATCGCCCAGGTATCCCCTCTCACGGGCGGCCTGAATTGCTTTGCGCAATCGACGTATTGCAAGGGGATACTCGGCTCTTACATAAATATAGCCTTTAGAACAACCTATAGCATAAGCGGCGATGCTCATGCCTTCAATGATAGCGTGAGGATCACCCTCCATTATGCTGCAATCCATAAAAGCACCAGGGTCACCCTCATCGGCATTGCAGATGAGGTACTTCGGATTTACTGGAAATCGGCGGCAGAAATCCCATTTCATTCCCGTTGGAAAACCAGCACCTCCCCGCCCGCGAAGGCCACATCGTTTCATCTCTTCGATGACATCAGTGGGCGGCATCTCGAAGAGCGCTTTTTTCAACCCGATATAACCTTCTCTAGATATATATTCATCAATGCTTTCAGGATTAATGAGGCCACAATTGCGAAGGACAACTCGAGTTTGAAGGCGATAAAAATCAATTTCTCTATATAAGGGGACAGGACGTCCAGTAACTGGGTCCTTAAAGAATAGGCGCTCTATAGGTATGCTGTCGCGCACATGGGAGCGGATGATAAGGCTTGCATCCTCTTCGCTAACTTGGCAGTAAAAGTAACCCTCCGGCTCTACCACAACGATGGGCCCCTGCTGACAAAAGCCATGGCAACCGGTGAAGGAAATGCGGGCCTTGTGGCTCAAACCCCATCGTTCCAACTCTTCCTCAAGAATCTGCTGAATTATTGCTGATCTCTGCGATTCACAACCGGTACCCCGACAGACATTGAGAATCATTTTCGGTGGCTCTTTTGAGGTGGACATAGGGTTAGCTCCTTCTTCTGGTGTTCTCAAGAATTGGTGCTACCTGCTGAACCTTAACCTGGCTCAATGTTTCATTATTCACCCGAAGAGCAGGTGCCATGGCACATGCCCCCATGCACCGAACCGTCTCCAGAGTGAATGTCAGATCATCGGTGGTCTGGCCAGCCTTAATGTTTAATTGCCTCTCAATCTCTCTTTGTATCCGAAGGCTGCCGCGCACATGGCACGCTGTGCCCCTGCAAATCCGTAAAAGATTTTTACCCGTGGGAGAGAATTTGAAGAAATGATAAAAAGTGGCAACCCCATAAACTTCACTCTCGGGGACCCGGGTATACTCCGCCACCTCCATCATGGCATCGGGAGAAAGATACCCAATTTTCTCCTGCACAGCCTGCAATATTGGGATCAGGTAGTCACGGCTAGGGGGGAAAACTGAAAACATATCTCGCAGTTGGTCTCTCATCAGCACGCCTCCAGCGCTCAGAAAAGGAATGGGCTTTGGAATTTAAAGCTTAAATTTAATAAAAGATTAAGAGGTGTGTCAAGGCAAATTACGCTTTAAGGTCTCCACGGGAGGCCCAAAAAGCCATTCATTGCAACTGGAAATGGGCTCGTCCTTAACCTCCTTTGGCAGATGTATCCCTTTATCGTCAATTCTCACGGTAACTGCCTGGCCCGGCTGCAGATCCGCCGAGAAACATTGCTTCCAGATCAAACCCAGCCGAGTCTCCATCTCCCAGTCACCTCCATCCTCGTCGCCATCGCCTCCGTCATTCCCCGTCCCAATCAATGAACTCGATCCAACCGTATACAAATAGGGCCGCATTCCTGCGAACTCTAGCCAGTAGGTATGCGCTCCCGTGGGAACCGAGTATTCCCGGGTTAAATTGGCCAAGTCACCTTCATGAATCAGGGGAACGTTAGTAAGGAATTTGCGGCCTTTGGGGATTAGCGGATAGACCTCCTGGTCCATGGCCAGCCACAGGTACCATTCGTAATTGAGTATAGGGTAGGGAATATATGGACCACCGGGGATTCTCCAGTAGTCTTTCTCAATCTCCTGCTGCAAGATTTCTCCCTCTGAAGTAGTAGTGATTACCACCTTTATGGTGGCCGAGCGCTCAGGTGGCAGTTGATGAATGTCCCTTACATTCCGATAGCTGGCGATGCAACCGGCCATGACCACCGCGCTCAACAGCAAAGCCAACATCAGAATTGAAGGACGAACGATGGCTTTTTTGCCAACCTGTAAATGTTTATTATGTGTATTCATCGTAGCCTCCCTAATCACTTCACTCTTTTCACTTTCAAACACTCGGGAATTTTTTCAAATCCCTCCGGGTGCTCAAACAGTTATAGATTTTAAATAAGACCTTTACCTATTTAAATAATATAATCATTTTATCTGAATTTTGCCATAGTAACCTTTAAGTAGAGATTGCCTGTGGATGCAGTGGGCCAAGTGACTTCAGTCCATCTGGAGGATGACGCCATGGATTGTTCTTGACAAATATCGCCGCTCTCATTTATGTAAATGTAAACCTGGGGTTTGCTTTAATATTTATATGGGTGCAATCATTCGCGATTTGAATTAACCTTATGTACATCAGAGAATGATTGTTACAAGCACTTTCTTACAACTAAGATTTATTAAGAGGATTATCGGTGGCCAAGGAAATTTCGAGGCAATATAAGACAGTCTTATATCCTGGTACAAAGATCGAAAAGTGGCCGGTTGTGCGCGAAGTTCCGGTGACGATTTACATTAATGGACGAGAAATTGCGACATTGCTTTGTCTGGGTAATCACTTAGAAGCTCTTGCCGTGGGCTTTCTCGCTTCCGAGGGTTTCATTAGACATCGGGACAACCTCATGTCAATATCTGTCAATGCCGAGCAGGGAGAAGTGCATGTGGAGGCTAAAACGCAGATCGAACTCGTTCGCAGTCTAGGTAATCGGCGAGTCATTACCTCTGGTTGCGGCATGGGAACATCTTTTTACCATGTGCTGGACGCTCTCTCCATGCGCCCTGTGGAGGGTGGAGCTGTTGTTAGCCTGTCGATCATACAGGAACTGATGCGGAAACTCACATCGCGCTCTACTCTGTATCGAGCAACCCGGGGCGTACACAACGTGGCACTATGTAATACCAAAGATATAATAATGTTCCACGAGGACATAGGCCGCCATAATGCCGTGGACAAAATCCACGGGGAGTGCATCCTTAAAGGAATTTCTCTCTCGGATAAGATTCTGTTGACAACAGGAAGGATCTCCTCTGAAATCCTGATCAAGACCGGCAAGATGGGTGTCCCGGTAATTGTCTCACGCTCCGCCCCAACCTCTCTCTCCCTTTCGCTGGCCGAAGAGATCGGCATCACTGTAATTGGATTCGCCCGGGGAAGACGGATGCGCGTTTTCACAGGTGAATATCGTGTACAGAAGGACACCCTGGACTCATCCAAGACCCCTTCCCCCTGACCTTCAATGATGTTGACTTAAGGAAGCTCAACAGCCCCCTCTCCACCCTTTGGGGGGCGAAGGGACATTAAGGACAACAGCATTTACCCCAATCCTCCCGTGAACGCGGCGAGGAAATAATTTATTGAACCATACCCCGCAGAATTTCCAGATTGATCCTATCCATGTCGTCCCCTTTATTACCTTTGGGAGTCTCAAGAATCTTGGGGATATTCTGAAAACGGGAATCGTTCATGATCATCCGAAAAGGCTCCAGTCCCAGATGTCCCTGGCCGATATGCTGGTGCCGGTCAACGCGGCTTCCAAGCCCCCGGAGGCTGTCATTGAGGTGAATGACCTTTAAGTGATCCAAACCTATAACCTTATCGAACTGGGCGAATGTCTCCTCGTAAGCCGACCGGGTTCGCAAGTCATACCCAGCCGCAAAAACATGACAGGTATCGAAGCAAACTTCCACGGGGCCATCAATATGCGCCTGAAGCCACGCCAGCTGTGCGAAACGGTATCCTAGAGCCGTTCCCTGCCCGGCTGTGGTCTCCAGAAGAATGGTTGGGCAGCCTGTTTTCATTTCAGACAGAATCTCACTCAGAGTTTTTGCAATTCGCTGGAGACCCTCCTCCTCCCCCGATCCTCTATGGGAGCCGGGGTGCATAACAAGATATGGCAGACCGAGCCGCACGCAGCGCACCAATTCATCGCGCAAGGCCGCAGCCGATTGAAGACTTAAGGGCTTCACCGGGGATGCCAGATTTATCAAGTAAGCATTATGGCTGATGATAGGAGCGATGCCCGCAGCCCCTCTGGCTTGATAAAAGAGTCGAACTTCTTCCTCCTCCAGGGGTGGAGCATTCCACTGGCTGGCATTCTTGGTAAAAATCTGAATGGTGGTGCAGCCCAGCTCCGCGCCGCGGGGAATGGCCTGGGAAACCCCACCTTCGATGGACATGTGGGCACCCAGCAGGAGGGAATACCGACGCGCTTTTGGGTGCCTGGGGGAGGGATTCACGAAGGCACCTCTAATCCATTAACCTCACGGAGCCAGTTCATTGCGGCATCCATGGCAGGCTGAGACAATCTCAGGCGATGGCCCTCTCCGGGTATCCACCGTATCTCCCGCGGTTCACCCGCCCGATCAAAAAGCTTATTCGCATGATGGGGAGGAACCAGCTCGTCATTATTTCCATGTATTATAAGCAGCGGGCGCGGAGAAATGCGGCCCACCCGCTCCAATGGGACCACCTGCTGAAATCCTCTCCACCACTGATCTAAATCATGGGGAAAGTCGGAATCCCTGACGATTCCCACCTCACGGGCATGGGCCAGGTAAAAGGCAGCAGAGGCCCATTCTCCGATCCGCTCCCAGCGCGCGGGAGAAGCACAGGCCACCACCGAGCGAACCCGTTGGTCTGAAGCTGCTACACAAATAGAGACCGCGGCACCGGCACTAAACCCCATCAGCGAAAACCTCGCCAAGTCAACTCTTCGGGTTGCCAAAAGGCAATTGATCGCGGCGTCCAGATCCTCCATCCAGCCCTGTATGTCAAAATTGCCTCCGCTTTCTCCCGTGCCACGGAAGTTGAAAATCATGGTGAGGAATCCCGCTCCAGCAAATCGCTTGGCCAGTTCCGGGTAGCCCCCATTCCCTCCAACTACGCGAGCCGCCGGGATGCCGTGGCATATAAGCAATCCAGGCAAAGGAAATTGCGGATTATCCGGTGTATGAATCTCACCCACCAGGGGCACGCCGCCAGATGGGAATCGAACCTTCCGAGTCTGCTCGCCATAATCTCTGTCTACCATAACTTCTGCCTCAGCTTCCTGATTCAGCCGCCTTGGCTTTTTGTTGCCCTTTGTGCCCGGTAGCCTTTACCCGCCGAAACTTTCGCTGGACTCGCTTGAGTCTTTTTCTTAATGAGCGGAGTTCCTTGCTGGCACGGGGATTCTCCGTCTCGCCGAAGCGTGTTTTGTATAGTTCCTTTAGTTGACTTACGCGAGCCTGAATGGCTTCATTATCGGTCATAATTACCTCCCTGAGTTATTGACTAAGTGCTTTATTTCATAAATTGTGTTACGTATACGGGCGGTATATTCCTAAAACTTCTTATTCCATATAATATTTTTGGGTGCCACTGGCAGATCCGAAGGCTTCTAAGAAACTATCTCTCCGGTTTAAACTGGATTTTATGTTTGAAAACCATTAATAATAACGTATTATCCATCAATATAGGCCGGTCGTCTAGCCCCGCACTTTATCATTCCGTCGTAGAGGCGGGGTTTATCCCCATAAGCGCTCAAATAAGAAAATCTATAGCAAAG
>CAZTAS010000038.1:0-33871 GCA_964611635.1 uncultured Thermodesulfobacteriota bacterium | reverse complement strand
GCCGATCCATATGCATTCTGTAATAATACCGATTGGTTTCTCATGCTATACCTCCTTCTTTTCACTTGACATTTAAAGAATTATTGATATAGAATTTGGATACAGGATAAAGGATAAAAATCATAATAAAAAATCGTTTTTTATGTGTCAAGCAAATTTTTAGAAGTAGCTGTCGTTCATACTGGTTATCTTTAAAAAAAGTTTTTTTCGGCTTCCAAGGCCGGTTTTGATTACAATTTCTGGAGGATGAGACAATGGGAAATCAGGTGGGATTCGAGATTCCTATGACCACGGTAAGCTTTGTCTCTAAGAGCGAGTATGTTTATCGAACCCTTCGAGAGGCCATCCTGAGGGGCACCTTTGAACCAGGGCTTGTGCTGAACCAAGCCGAGCTGGCGGCGCGATTCAAAATGAGCCGGATGCCTATCCGCGATGCCATAAAGATGTTAGCCAGAGAGGGGCTCGTGCGGATTATTCTCCACAAGGGTGCAACGGTTACCCACTTCTCAATCCAGGATATCCGGGAGATTTACGCCATTCGGAAGATCCTTGAGAGCTTCGCCGTGCGGGAGGCCACCTCTCATATCGATGGAGCCACTCTCTCCCAGCTGAATAAGATCAATCGCGCCATTACCCGGCACATCCGCAAGGGCGATGTGGACGCCATGATCAAAGAGAATGAGCGTTTCCACCTGCTCCTATACGAGCCCTGTGAGAATAGAAAGCTCATTGAGCTCATTCAGAACCTCTGGTCCAGCTATCCGAAACGAATATTCTGGGCTATTCCCGGTCGTGCGGATAGATCCGTAAAGGAGCACAAAGAGATCCTGGCCGCCGTGAGGGCCCGGGATGCTGACAGAGCTCAGCGCTTGGTTCAGGATCACCTGCTTCTGGTTCAGGAAGGGCTTGATCACATGGCATCAATTCGCAGTGGTAAAGCCCATGAATTATTGTAAGTGTTTTTGGTTTAGATCCTATTAGAATATAAAAAGCACATCCAGGAGGAGTCAACGTCAATGACGAAAAGAGAGGAGCGTCCTCTGGTTGCCATCACCTTGGGGGACCCTGCAGGGATTGGCCCGGAGATCACCATGAAGGTTCTGGCTAAAGATGAAATTTACGGCTTTTGCATCCCTGTGATTGTCGGCGCATCGTGGATCCTTCAGGAGGAGATGCCCGTGGCGGGTGTATCCATGAAGATTCGCCTCATACATGAGGCGAAGGAAGCCCTTGGCGAGCCAGGATCCATCGATCTCCTGGAGGCGGGGGATCTCAGGCCGGGAACTTTCCGAAAAGGCGAGGTAAGCGCAGCCGCCGGGGCTTTTAGCGGGCAGTGCCTTGAGAAGGCAGTCTCGTTGGCCCTTTCAGGACAGGTTTATTCTGTTCTCGTTCCTCCCGTTAACAAGCAGTCCCTAAACTCGGGAGGTTACCATTTCGCCGGTTGGGCCGAGATGGTTAAGCACATGACGGGAGTCCGGGAAGCGATTCAAGTACTCATTGGAGAGAGGTGCAACCTTGCCCGGGTTACAACCCATGTGGCCCTGCGGCAGGTTCCGGAGCTCATCACCCGAGAGAGCGTTCGGAAAGTCATCCTCCTGCTGGATCGGAGCCTGAAGGGCATCGGCTTCGAGCGCCCCAGAATTGCTGTCTCAGCTCTCAACCCCCACGGGGGCGAAGGCGGCCTCTTCGGCAGAGAGGAGATCGATGCCATTATTCCTGCTATCGAGGACGCACGGAAGGAAGGGATTGAAGCCCTGGGACCCTTCCCGGGGGATACCGTTTTCTTGGGGATGAAGGACGGGCATTACGATATAGTGCTTTCAATGTATCATGATCATGGCGGCGCTGCCATCAAGCTGCTGGAATTCGGCCATCTTGTGAACTTCCTGGCCGGTGTTCCAATACGGATTTTCACTGTTTCACACGGTACGGCATTTGACATCGTGGGCAAGGGCGTGGCCGATGAGGGAAACCTAGAGCGATCCCTAAGGTTCGCCGCCGGAGTGGGAATCACAATAAAATAATGTCAAGCTTACATCAGATAGGACTTAATAATGCATCAAATTGCTATTATTCCTGGTGATGGAATTGGTCCAGAGATAACCAATGCTACCCTGATTGTGCTAGAGGCCACAGGGATTCCTTTTCAATGGGAAATGATTCCCATGGGCGAGAGCGCCAGAGAAGAGTTCGGCACCCCACTGCCTAATCAGTCTATTGAACGAATACGGGAACTGAAAGTGGCCATGAAAGCACCGCTCATAGTTCCAAAAGGTGCCGGCAGCGTCCTCGTCCAGAGAGATGGCTATCAGAAGCGATATTCCGGCGTCAATGCGGCCATTCGAGCGGAAATGGGGTGTTTTGCCAACTTGCGCCCGATCCGTTCCTTGAGAGGGGTTCAATCACGCTACTCGAACATCGATCTGGTGGTGGTAAGGGAGATAACCGAGGATGTGTATACCGGTATGGAACACCAAATTACTGAAGACGTGGCCGCACTCATCAAGGTTATCACCCGGCAGGCCTCGGAACGGATCTTTCGGTTCGCCTGCGACTATGCAATAAGGAGGGAGAGAAGGAAAATTACAGCGGGCCACAAGGCCAACAACTTGAGTCTGACGGATGGACTTTTCCTCCGCAGCGGACAGCGGGTGGTTCAGGGATATCCGGGCCTAGAGTTCGAGGATCTGAACATTGACAACCTCTGCTATCAGCTTGTGAGGAATCCGGAGAGTTTCGATGTTCTTGTACTGCCCAATCAATACGGGGATATTGTGTCGGATTTGTGCGCCGGGCTGGTAGGGAGCCTTGGAATCGCCCCTGGCGGCAATTTCGGCCCTGACGTGGCCATCTTTGAAGCCGTTCATGGAGCTGCACCAGACATTGCCGGAAAGGGAATCGCCAATCCAGTTGCCTTCATCCTCAGCGGTGCTATGATGCTGGATTATCTGGGCC
Organism: uncultured Thermodesulfobacteriota bacterium; assembly: GCA_964611635.1. GTDB lineage: Bacteria > Desulfobacterota > JAFDED01 > JAFDED01 > JAFDED01 > JAFDED01. The sequence continues at coordinate 30,916 of CAZTAS010000038.1, read as the reverse complement.
TCAATAAAGAATCGAACCGACTCTTTAGAGCACTGGAACAAACTCTGGAAGATCCAAAAAACCGAACGTTGGATATAGGGGGTCAGTGTAAGACTATAGAATTTGCTCAAAGGATAGCCCGTATTCTTACAAAAGATAAGAAATGAATTATGTAGCCTATATCAAATCTTTTTTATCATTTTAACCCAAAAAATGCGGTTAGTTAATCAAAATAGCCACAACTCCTCATGGAAATTTATTGTGGCATGGGCATCTTGCCCATGATTGCCACGGGCTGGAAGCCCGTGCCACGCAATTAAAAAGTGCGTGCCCATATTCCGTGTCTATAGCAAAGAATAATGTGTTTTCTGTGTTTTTTTGATCTTCCACTGCAAAATCCGGGTTAATTAAGGAAAAAATAAAGCCACAAGTGAGAAAAAATTCCATTAGTGAATCTCACCACTTTGAGAACAGATAGGTTATGGTCGGGCAAGAAAAATTTATTCATTGATTTCAACAATGTTTCTTTCGCAGATATCCTGCGCACTCATCAAATCCTGACGAAAAATCAACGCCTTACAGCTCTCGGTCCCACTGAAACCCCTTTTTGTAAATACATCCCACGTGATCTTTACAAGAAGGACACCCTATCACACACTCCTCAAGGCTTTTTCTGAATCCACTGATCGTGCGCCCCTTAATCATCTTGAAAATATTCTCGATACACAGCACCGCTTTTTCTTCGCCATCCACAAGGAGTGTGGTGCTCCCCTCGGCGCCGAGGACTCCACCTTTTCCGATCACAAAGCATCGTACGGGTGCTATTGCTTCCACGGCGTCCTTCTCAGTGAATATCCTGCCGCATATGGGGATTAATCCCACTGCACAACCATAGGAACGATCCACTATTTTCCTGCCTACAAATGGTATTATATCAGCCAGATTGCCGGGCACAAGCTTCTCAAGGCCCACAGCCACGATCATGGGGATCCCTTCTAGGGATGAGGCATACAGCCCCTTGCCACCCACGCTTCCCATGAATGAGCCCGCCATGAGGGCGGCATTTCCGTAGACGTCAAAAGCGTTAGCTCCCACGATGATCAGATCGTTCTCGGTTAGATGTGCGGCTACCTCTTCCCAACGGGTATCGATTCCTTCTGCTGTCTGCCTTTCAATCATAATCGAATGGTGTTTCCCTGTCTCTCCCTTATGGCGAGCCGTCATGGTACCCTTGGGAGTGATCCTTCCCGATATCCGGACATCTTCACCGCAGATTTCCTCGGCAATAGCGCTAACTGTTGTACCTCCCTTAATAACAATCTTGCCGTTCTCAATCGCTCGTTTGACAACCTCCAACCGCACGACTCCCTTGGCAATCATCCACTTCGCCTCTGCAGAGGTTAAGGTAAATTGAATACGAATGAGAAAATCTCCCTTCTTAACTACTCATAAAAAAAGTAATTTTTGTAATCATAAGCACTTATTTTTGCCATTCATTCACTTAATCCCAATTTTTTCCCATGGCCATCCAGTTGAATAGAAGTGGGAGGGCCAAATCCCGCGCTGGTTGAAATGGCTGTTCCAGGCGCCTGATGATCCTATAGACGGCGCCTGGAAGCTCATTTCATGGTTTGGCAGTTTCGAATAAATCTTTACTTAAGATCGATTCCAGTGTGTTCAACTCCCTGAGATCCATCTCGGAGAGTTTGTTCCGGACCAACACGTACCATATGGCCAGGATGTCGCGTTGAAGTTTTTCCTTCTCCGTCAGGTTTTTCCCAAATGCCAGGCGTTTCATCTGGTGGGTGAAGGAGTGGCCTGCCAGAGAATCTCCAATTTCATACCCGATCTCCTCTAACACATTCTGGAAATCATCCAGCACGTATTGGCGAAGTCGGGTGATCTTCTCATAAGAAGACATGCCAGGGAACATATCGTCCAGAACGCCCCTGGTCTCGTGAATAAAATCGGAGAGCCATGCTGCGAAATCCTTTTCAAGCGGGCCACTCAATCCCAGTAATATCTTCTGCGCAGCGGTTTCGATCTGTTTCTCCAGGCGGGGGATGTTCTTTAATATCTCATCACCGGTCTGGTCTATCACGGAAGGCGCAATTCGCTTTAGATGATCAACCATATGAGCTTTAGCTTCCGGCAGTGCTTCGTAGAATTTCTGTTGGGCCGAAACCACGAAAAGGTCCGCGTCCAATAAACGGAAATTTGAATAAGCCCATCCCAGGTAAATAATGACGAAGGCCAGAAGAACTACCTTGATACCCAAGGCCCAACGAAGATGCTTTTCGTCACGAGCGGCCATTTCTTGAGCCATGCTCCCTACCTGGTCTAATGTGCTCTGGATTTCCTGAATATCCCTCGTATTATCGACCATGGCCTGAACCCTCCATTATTTCTTTGTCAAGCAGGAGCAGAAGTTTGTGCAGGAATAGCCGGGTAAGCTCCATATTATCTTTGGGCAGGTTTTTATCCTCGAGGCCTTCGACCATTAGATTCATCTGCATGATTTCCGGCAGGGATTGATTGACGATGTGTTCGGTGCCCTCGAGAAAAACTGTCTGAATGTCATTCTCGGTCTGGTTAATGAAGCTCTCAACCTGCTCGTCTGTTAGATCCGGGAAAGCCTTGCGAAACTCGCTGGCCAGTTGGTGTACAATCTTCTCCAGCCGGCTTTGAAACTCCTTTTGTGTAAAATTGGACATGTTCGAGATGAAGATGTCCATTTGCCCTTCGAGGGTATCCAAAAATTTGGGCATTAAGGCATTAACCTTTTCATTGCCCAGCTTCAGATAAACGGGTGAGACCTGTGTTAGGACCTCCAGGGATGCATCAGTAATAACTGGAGCCATTTCAGCTATATGAACCTGAATACTTTCAGCAAATTTTTTTGCAGAAAGATTAGCCCTCAAGGTCTGGTAAAATAGCACGATGTAAATTGCAAACACGATAACAATGGCCACCGTCGCCCCATGGCTCCACCACCGAAGTTTCTTCTGTCGATTTTTGCTCTTGATGAGAAAATCCTGAATCTCCTTTATCGACGATTGGATATTTTCCAAACCGCCACCTTCTCCCACATTTTCGCTGCTCATATACACCCCTCCTTTGTATCTATTGGATTCTCTTGGGATCAGATCCCAGATGGTTGATTGTGTGTTCGAATTTTACTATTGAAAGCAATTGAATTGCAACTATTAATTTCTTTGATGCTTGATGGGAATCGGTAAGGTAAATGTGAAGGCTAACAATTTCATAATAGCAGGAGTCCGCGGGCTTGGAAAATTTTGCCCCGAGCAGCTCAAATGGCCATGAGCAATCCCCGAAAAGATGATATGCTTCTCGTTGTCAGCTTTAATCGTTCACTTGCAAAAATGAATATAGGCCCGAGATTTTAACTTGCTATTATAAAATTTGGTGTTGCGATGAGAGGGTTGTATTTAGATCTTTATTTTCCAATATATTTCTGCTGATAAAAGCACCATCAACATCTGCACGGAATAATCAGGCAGAAATAATATAATTGATCTCAAATGAGAAAAATTCACATCATCGAGTATTCGACAAGGATTTTTATACCGATCCCGATAAGAATGATAGCGCCCAGAATCTCCATCCGCCTGCCAAACATGGTACCCAGCCGACAACCGTAAACCATTGCAATTGCGGTCATACCAGCCGCCACCAATCCAATAATTATGCTGGGAAACCAGATGTCGACATTCAGCATGGCCATGCTCACGCCCACAGCCAGAGCATCTATGCTAGTAGCAATGGACAGAATGATAAGGAACACTCCGCGGGTGTAATCTCTTATAGCCTCGCTCTCATTATTGCCGGAAACTGACTGATACAACATCTTTCCGCCAATAAGCATTAGGAGCCCGAAGGCGATCCAGTGACCGAACGAGCGCGTCCAGAATGTTAATGACAGCCCCCCCCACCATCCGATCACCGGCATCATGAACTGGAACAATCCAAAATAGAATGAAACCCTGAATACTGGACGAAAGGTACAAATTCCAAGTCTAAGCCCAGCTGCCAGGGAAACCGCAAAGGCGTCCATGGCCAGTCCGAACGCGATGCCCACAATCGTCGGGATACTCATCAATTCAACCTTCAATTACGGAAACAGGCTGAAGATTTTGGGAAGATATGGCACTCAGAGCGAGAGCCAATCACCGGAGCCCCATTATGCGGAGCTGGGAAAAGAAACCTTCCCGCGCAGAGCAATAACACTAGCGATGGCTTCCAATACTCGATTCACTTCTTCTTCAGTGCTGAAATATCCCGGTGACAGACGGACGGTTCCCGCAGGATATGTGCCAGCCGTTATGTGGGAAGCGGGTGAGCAATGAAGACCCACTCTGGTGGCTATATTGAATTCTTGCCCCAGCACTTGCCCGAGTATGCCACTATCTATGCCCTTGACGGCAAAGGATACCAAAGGCACGCGATTTTGCAGACCACGGGGTCCATAGATTTGCACTATATCTAGCTGCTGGAGCCCATCTAGGAGGCGACTTAGCTGTTCAAGTTCATGACGAAGGATCACTTTAATACCCGTTGATTCAACGAACTCCATTGCCTTGTTGAAACCCGCCAATCCCGCGGTATTGGGAGTTCCACTCTCGTATCGATCTGGGCAGAAGTCAGGCTGCTCCTCCTCCTCTGAGCGGCTACCGGTTCCGCCACGGATCAAGGGCTCCAGGCGCTGCTCCAGCCCCTCCCGGATTATCAGGCCCCCGACCCCGGGAGGACCCATGAAAGATTTGTGGCCACTGAAGGCTAGCATTGATATGTTATATGCCTGGAAGTCAATGGGAATGATGCCGCCTGTCTGTGCTGCATCCACCAACAGAGGTATCTCTTCAACCAACTCCCCTATCTCCTCGAGTGGCTGGACATTCCCCAGCACATTGGAAGCATGATTGATGACTACCAGGGCGGTCTTGGGCCTGAATGCATCCCGAAGTTCTTGCGGATCGATATAGCCTTCGGCATGGCAGGGGATCACTGTAAGGTCGATTCCGCGGGCTTTCTCAAGGTGGCGCAAGGGCCTCATTACCGCATTATGTTCCACGGACGTGGTCACCACATGATCTCCCTCCCGCAGGAAGCCCATAAGAGCCAGGTTGATGGCCTCGGTCAAATTCAGCGTGAAAACCACATTGTGCACTTTAGGTGCATTGAAAAATCTTGCGACTCTTTCACGTGCTTCCTGGACAATTCGGGAAGCCTGGCTGGCCAGTTGATGACCACCACGCCAAGGGCTTGCTCCAATATTAGCCAAATAATGGGCAACGGCCTCAACAACGCCTGGCGCCTTGGGAAATGATGTTACTGCGTTGTCCATATAAATCATGGTTTGAATTTTCAGAAAGTCTACTTTTCTAGTATAGAAACTACAGCACCTTTAAGCAACTTTAACTTGCTAGGGTAGAAAACCCTATATTCAGTGGTGAAAAAAAGGGGATTCTCCTGGTTGGGAAAGGAGGGAAACCAACCAGATTGAATCCCCTAACACGGCTCGTACTCTCCAAATTACGAGCAGTGCTTCTTTTATCATTAATATAACCAATGGATTAAGTTTTGGCAAGACAAATTTTTTAAATTGTCTGAACAAGAGTAAGAAATTTCCAGCATCAGGCTGGCCGTGTAAGCCTTATTTATAACAAATTTTCATGCAGGGGGCTGCACCCTCGGACCATGAAAATATCGTGGCACGGGCATCTTGCCCGTGATTATTCACGGTCTGGAAGGCCGTGCCACAAGTTATTTTCTAAGTACTAAGTAATAAAACTAAAATGATCTAATTCCGGAACTCTCTTATACCCGATATTTTTTGTATATAAATTCGGCATTTACCGGCAGCTAACCGGTCTTTCCACGACCCGGATTCCTTATTTTCCCTCTTATTGGTGGCGCTTACTTTCACTTCTTGCTTTTCTCTTCCGCCTTCAACGCCTCTTTTCCAAAGCCCACCACCACGTAGGTGCCGCTGCGCGAGTCGGTTCGCAGTTGGACAAAGCCGCTCTTCTGCGCGTCCTCCAGCAGTTCACTGAATGTACGGTATCCGTAATATGATTCATTGAAGGAAGGTTTCTTGCGCTTCATAGTTTCCTTGATCATGGAAGACCACAGTATTTCCTTGTTCTCTCGCACAAGGGCTGAGATAGAGTCTATAAGGAGTTGGAAGGACTCTTTTTTCTTCTTTGGGATGTGCTTTTTTATGGTGGGAGCAATCCCCGTGGACCGCTCAAGGTCCTCGTAGTATATGAACTCGTCGCAGTTGTTAATCAGAAGTTCAGAGGCGGATTCCTTCATGCCAAGGCCGATGACACGTTTGCCGTTCTCTTTGAGCTTGGATACCAAGGGGGAGAAGTCGCTATCGCCAGAAACAATGACAAAAGTGCCTATGTGCTCCTTTGAGTATGAGAGATCCATGGCATCAACACACAGGCGAATGTCAGCGGAGTTCTTTCCCGTCATGCTCCTGCGGGGGATTTCGATTAGCTCGATGGCCGCCTCATGAAGAGGCTTTTTATACTCAGAGTATCTCTCCCAGTCTGCGTATGCCTTCTTTACAATAATCTTCCCTTTTTCCACCAGCCTCTCCAGAACCTTCTGGATATCGAACTTGTAGCCTTTCTTGTTCTTGAACCCTAGGGCCAGGTTTTCGAAATCTATGAAGATAGCCAGCGTGTACTCCCCCGCCTCCATGATGCACCTTTCTTAGAATGATAATATTGGCTTGAATTACCTTATATTTTAATATTATAAATTAATCGTTCTTTTTGGTCAACTTTTTAGCTACGTGAAACTTGCCTTTAATATTTTTGTCGATATAGCTTGAAAAGTAAAAATTCATTTTTAACTTGGTTCTTGAAGTCTTGATTGGTGAAGACAATTCCTGATGAGAAAAGCCTCGTGATAAGCGCTGGAATGAATGAAAATGGGAGACAAGAGTTAAGGGAGCTATCAACCACCGGGACCGATTGATTTTCTCACCCGGTTGGCTATCTCACGGACATTTCCCATAATTTCTTCCACGTCCAGGCGCACGAAACGCCTGTTCTCCAAAAGAATCTCACCGTCCACCATGACGGTATTCACATCGGCGCCCGAGGCCGCGTAGACCATCTGTGACGGGACGTGGTACAGTGGGCTTAGGTGCGGCCTATTCAGGTCCACCAGCACGAGGTCAGCCCGACGCCCGGGAGCTATAACACCAATTTTATCACCCAGGCCCAGGGCGCGGGCCCCTCCCATGGTGGCCATGTCCAGAACCTGTCGGGCGTTCATGACCGTGGGGTCCATGAGGTGAACTTTGTGGAGGAGAGCAGCACTGTGCATCTCCCCGAACAGGCTCTGGTCGTTATTGCTTGAGGGCCCGTCTGTGCCCAAACCTACTGGCACAACACGACGCAGCATTTCTGGGACAGGTGCCACGCCAGATGCCAGCTTCATGTTGCTCTCCGGGCAGTGGGAAACACCGACGCCGGAGGAGGCCAATAGATCCAATTCTTCCTCGTCCAGGTGAACACAGTGAACGGCCAGCGTCCCGGGCCCCAGTACACCCGTGCGGTGCAGGTGTCGGCCGGGAGTGAGTCCATATTGCCTGCGAATTTGCTCTACCTCTACCGTCCCCTCTGCTAAATGAATCTGGAAGAGGGCATTCTGTTCCCTGGCCAGCGCGTGACTCTTTCTGAGAGTCTCTGGTGAACAAGTGTAAGGAGCGTGACAGAAGATCGAGGGCTTTATCCGAGGATGGTCTTTCCAACGATCTATGAATCGCCGGGCGGCCTCCAGAGCCCGGGAGGGGTCGCTGCAGTCCGGCGAGGGAAAATCGACAATCCCCTGACCCATTATGGCCCGGAGGCCTGTGCGCTCTGCTGCCTCAGCCGCGGCATCCTCGAAAAAATAGCCGTCGCAAAACGTGGTAATGCCGGCCCGGAGCATTTCCGCACAGGATAGAAGCGTGCCCCAGTAGACGGTCTCACGATTCAAGAACCGAGCTTCGGCGGGAAATATGTGTTTCGTAAGCCACTCTTCGAGGTTCAGGTCATCGGCCAGCCCTCGAAACACGCTCATGGCGGCGTGGGTGTGGGTATTGATCAGCCCGGGGAGCAGAAGCATTCTCCGCCCGTCTAAACGCCGGGCCGGCTCGGGCCAAAAGCGGGCATCCTCCATGCGACCCACGCGATCGATTAGTCCTTTCCGTATTGCCACGGCTCCATCCATGAGCAGGCCGCCGGGGGTCCAGACCGAAGCACCGTGAATGAGAAGGTCGATGGGCCCGTTGTTCATGCCTTAATTTTAATTGTTTTTCGGATTTCCAAGGCGATCTCTCTGGCGCGGGCCATTACCGCCTCCTCATCCAGGGTCAGGGGCTGTCGGTCCTGCATGACTACCTGCCCGTTGATGACCGTGTGCCTGACATCCGCTCCGCGGGCTGCATAGACTATGTGAGAGTATGGATTGTACATGGGTGTGAGGTGGGGGCTTCGGGTCTCCACCACTATCAGATCCGCTCGCTTGCCGGGCTCAAGGGACCCGATCTCTTCTGCCAGGCCCAGGGCCGCGGCACCGCCTCGAGTGGCCATGGTCAGGACTGATCTGGCGTCCATCACAGTCGGATCCATGGTGTGGACCTTGTGGAGCTTGGCCGCTGTGTCCATCTCCTGGAAGAGATCCAGGTTGTTGTTGCTGGCGCATCCATCGGTGCCAAGGCCTACGACCACACCTGCCTCCAGCATATGGGGAACGGGGGCCACTCCGGAGGCAAGCTTCATGTTGCTCTCCGGGCAGTGGGCCACCTTGACCTTGTGGCGGCGATAGATTTCTATCTCCATGGGTGTGAGGCAAACGGAGTGATCCGCAATGACCAGGTCGTTAAGAAGGCCGAGCTCCTCCATGTGCTCCACAGGTGTTTTGCCGAATTTCTCGCGAACCTGAGCCATTTCTCCCTGGCTTTCGGCCAGGTGAATAATATAGGGAACGCGGTAGCGGGCGGATAGCTCCATGATCTGTTCCAGATATCGGGGAGAGCAAGTGTAGACGGCATGAGGCTCCACGGCGGGGTAGATGATGGGGTGCCCTTTCCAATCCCGGATGAGTTGTTCGCTGTATCGAAGTCCTTCCTGTGGTGGGCCATAATTGGGAGAGGGGAAATCGTAGAGGACTTCTCCCACGACGGCTCGCACCCCGGCATCCCGGGCCGCCCGAGCCACTTCCTGTTCGAAAAGGTACATATCGCAAAAGCAGGTGGTGCCCGAGCGGATCATCTCGGCGCAGGCCAGCAAGGTGCCGTCGTACACCACCTTGGGGCTTAAGAGAGTTTCTGCGGGGAAGATGTAATCGTTGAGCCATTCCATCAACGGCAGGTCATCGGCGATCCCCCGGAATAGTGTCATGGCTGCGTGGGTGTGGGCATTGACAAGACCGGGCAAAACTATACCCCCCTCGGCATCCAGGATTTCACTGGATTGATATTTTTCTCTAACCTCCGCTTTAGGTCCCACCTCGGCGATGTATTGTCCTGAGACGGCTACAGCGCCATCCTCCACCACTGTAAACGCCTTATCCATGATCAAAACACTCCCGCCCTGGACGATCAGATCCACCTTTTCTCTATTCATAAGAGCCTCGTTGCATTTTTAATACCTGGAAGTCGAAATTTAGCCTGCGTATTGAAATTAAGGGCTTGGCTTTCAGGATTATGCCTGTCTCAGAGAGGATCCATTTCGCGGACCACCCGTTCTATCAGCCTTTCCAGATAAGGCGCCGCTCTGGACGCATTTTCTACGATTTCCTCAATTGTGTGCTTGGGCATATCACCGGGCATATTGACGTTGGAGATGATTACCAGTGCCAGTATTCGGAGGTTACAATGGACGCCCACAATGACCTCGGGAACGGTGGACATTCCCACGGCGTCCGCACCAATCTGTCGGATGAAACGCGTCTCGGCCTGCGTCTCCAGGCTGGGACCCATCACGCCCACATATGTTCCTTTGCCGAAATTAATTCTTTCCTCACGCGCTATTCTTTCGGACAGGCGAATCAACTCACGATCATACGGGGCGGCCATGGATGGGAATCTCTGGCCCAACCTTTCATCGATGATCCCGCTGAGGGGGTTTTCTCCCATAAGGTTGATATGATCGACCACAAGCATGATGTCACCTGTACAGAGTGACGGGGACAGACCGCCAGCCGCACTGGCTATAATGAGGACTTTGATTCCCAGCTTCTTCATGACCCTGATAGGGAACGTTATTTCCACCCCGCTATATCCCTCATAAAGGTGAAATCGGCCCTGCATGGCGGCCACGGTCCGATTTCCCATGGTTCCCAGCACGAGGTTCCCCCTGTGGCTCATGACCGTTGGTCTAGGGAAGTTGGGAATCTCCTCGTAGGGTATTATGACGGGAGATTCGATGAGATCCGCCAACCCGCCGAGTCCAGTTCCGAAAATCATCCCTACGTCGGGCTTCAAGCTTGAACGGCTGCGAATAAAGGAAGTTGCTTCTTCGATTTTATCGTAAAGATTTTTCATGGATTATACTCCCCGGTCACCGGATGAACGGAGTTTACCACATGGACCCGGCTTCTCCAGTCCACGGCCTCACATATGGCCCGCGTTTGAGTTATCGAAACGTTCATGGAGGTGGAGATGAGCTGTGATGCCTTCATGGCGGCCATCACTGCCGGAGGGGATTCAGCCCCATAAGCCCCCCGGGGATCATGGCACATAAAATGTGCTCGGCACCAGTTGCCTCGGCAACGGCGGAGATGACTTCGCTGATGGGCACCATGGGATGATCGGCGACCACGAGCACCTGTTCCCCCTGTCGAACATCGGTTCCCACCTCAACCAGCTTTATAACACCTTTCATCATCAGAATAAAACTCACGGCAAACTGTCTACAGCTCTTGTCTCATATGATGAAATACCTGTCTCCAACATCCCCGGAGCAGTAGAAGAAAAGCATTTTCATTGAATACATGTTCCAGTGGCACCCGTCAAGAGAGATTTGAAATCTTTGAGACCAAATTTACTTCTCTTGATCGGCCAACTCGTTAAAATGAACGTGCATTCATTAAATAAGCATGCTGTGGGTTCCTTGATCGAGAGCGCCAGCCAGGATTTTAAAAGGCCTTATCGAATTCCAGTTCGCCCACTCCATTGAGCGAAACCCGTATCTTCTCGCCATCGGTAAATTTCCCCTCCAGGATCTTCAGGGCAAGCGGATCCTGGATGTAGCGCTGAATGGCACGCTTCAGAGGCCGGGCACCGTAGTTGGGATCGAACCCTTCTTTCGCAAGGAACGACTTTGCTTCTTCGGTCAAGAGGAGGTCGAGCTTTCGCTCGGCCAGCCGCCGGCGTAAGTGCTCGATCTGGATATCAACAATAGACTTGATGTGCTCGAGTTTCAGGTTATGGAAGATCACCAGCTCATCCACGCGGTTGATAAACTCCGGCTTGAAGTGCGCGCGGAGGGCCTCCAGCACACGAGATCGCATTGTTTCGTACGATTGGTCAGCCATGTCCACGATCCACTGGCTGCCGATGTTGGATGTCATAATGATAATAGTATTCTTGAAATCCACCGTGCGCCCCTTGCCATCGGTCAGCCTCCCGTCGTCCAGGATTTGCAGCAGAACATTGAAAACATCGTTATGTGCCTTCTCGATCTCGTCGAATAAAATGACGGAATATGGCCTGCGGCGAACGGCCTCGGTTAGCTGCCCACCTTCCTCGTGGCCCACATAGCCGGGTGGCGCCCCGATGAGCCGGGCCACAGAGTGCTTTTCCATATATTCCGACATATCTATCCGGACCATGGCCTGCTCGTCGTTGAACAAGAACTCTGCCAGCGCACGTGCCAGCTCTGTCTTGCCAACACCGGTGGGCCCCATGAATATGAACGAGCCAATGGGCCGGTTGGGGTCCTGGAGGCCGGAACGGGCTCGCCGGACGGAGTTGGCTACCAGGGTTATGGCCTCGTCCTGGCCAACCACCCGCTGCTTGATGCGCCCCTCCATGTGCAGAAGCTTCTCAACATCCCCCTCCATCATTTTGGAGACCGGGATTCCTGTCCATTTTGACACAATCTGGGCCACGTCCTCCGGTGTTACTTCCTCGTTTAGCATGCGGCCCTCTTTCTCCATATTTTCCTGCTGGCGGGTTAGTTCCTGCAGCTCTTTTTCCAGGGATGCGCGCACGCCATATCGCAATTCTGCGGCCCGCCCCAGATCGCCGGCCCGCTCGGCCTTCTGCTCCTCGATGCGGGCGTTCTCTATCTTCTCTTTGATGGAGCCTATCTTCTCGATAGCCTCTTTCTCCCCGCGCCACCTGGCTTTCATTTCCTCTGACTGGGCCCTCAGCCTGTTTAACTCGTGCTCCAACTGTTTCAATCGCTCGCGGGATGCCTGATCAGTCTCTTTTTTCAGCGCCTCACGCTCGATCTCCATCTGGCGGATTTTTCTCTCCACCTCGTCGATTTCCACAGGCATGCTGTCGATTTCGATACGCAGACGGGAAGCCGCCTCGTCAACGAGGTCCACAGCCTTGTCGGGAAGAAAGCGGTCGGTGATGTACCTATGAGACAGAGTTGCTGCCGCGATGATGGCTGCATCTTGGATGCGCACCCCGTGGTGCACCTCGTAGCGCTCTTTCAGGCCGCGGAGGATTGCGATAGTGTCCTCCACTGTGGGCTCGCCCACCATGATGGGCTGGAACCTCCTCTCCAGCGCTGCGTCCTTTTCAATGTGCTTGCGGTACTCGTTGATTGTTGTTGCACCGATGCACCTCAAGTCTCCCCGGGCAAGGGCCGGCTTGAGCATATTAGAGGCATCCACCGCCCCTTCGGCAGCCCCGGCTCCCACCAGAGTATGCAGTTCGTCGATGAACAGGACGATCGATCCTTCGGCCTCGTCAATTTCCTTTAACACAGCCTTGAGCCTGTCCTCGAACTCGCCTCGGTACTTGGAGCCTGCCACCAGGGCACCAATGTCCAGCGCCACCAAGCGCTTATCCTTGAGCCCCTCGGGCACGTCACCGGAAACTATTCGCTGGGCAAGCCCCTCCACGATAGCGGTTTTCCCCGTGCCCGGTTCCCCTATGAGCACCGGGTTGTTTTTTGTCCGGCGGGAGAGAACCTGGATAATTCGGCGGATCTCGTCATCCCTTCCGATGACCGGGTCCAGCTTTCCCTTGCGGGCCAGCTCAGTGAGATCGCGGCTGAATCTCTCCAGGGCCTGGTACTTGTCCTCAGGGTTCTGGTCGGTTACGCGCTGTGTTCCCCGAATATCCACAAGCACCCGTAAGATATTGTCGCGGTTGATGCCGTTGCGGGAGAGAATATCGCCGGCAGGAGGACCCCCCTGGTCTGCAATGGCGATGAAGAGATGCTCGACGCTTATGAACTCATCCTTCATCCGATCCGCCTCGGACTGCGCAGCGTCCAGCACTTTTTTCAGACGTGGGGTGATATACATCCCGCCGGCCACGCCACCGCCGTAAACCTGCGGCTGCCGGCCAAGTATGTCGGAAACTTCCTGCAGTACTTGCCCCGGGTCCGCCCCCAGCTTTTGAACCAGCCTCTGTATCAAGCTCTCCTTCTGCTCCAGCAATGCAACAAGCAGGTGCTCAACGTCTATTTGCTGGTGGTTATGTTTCTCAGCTATGCCCTGGGCTGATTGAATGGCATCCTGAGCTTTAATTGTCAATTTATCCAATCGCATTTTGAATGCTCCTTGATAATTTCATATGATTTCAAAGGCTACAATTCAAACCGTTTACTATTTAATACAGAGGATCGCTCAAAAGATTGAACAGTTCATAAACTATTCAGTTTCCCTTGCGATCCTATATTTAAATTAAGCATATATCAAACACCTGTCAACTGGCCATATCCCGCATCTTACCCCATATCGAGGAGTGTTTGTGTAAAGTGTCCAGTTCAAATGAACATGCCTTACCATTGACCGAGTACGATACCTTTTGGTATAGAGTTTCAACGAACACATTTCTGGGGGATGAACGATGAAAAACGTATTTGGCAGGGAGGGGCGGGGAGAGGTCGCTCCCGGTGTTTTTGTGCTGGGCAACATGTGGATGCCTGCTTACCTGATAGCGGCGGAGAGGCCTTTAATGATCGATGCCTGTCTTTCGGCGCTGGGTCCGCTGTACCTGGAGGATCTTGCCGAGTTTCTGGGAGATCCTCATCGTCTCCAATGGCTCTTTTTTACCCATGTCCACTTTGACCACTGCGGGGCCGGCCCCTATCTGAAGAGGAAGCTAACCGGACTGCGACTGGCGGCCAGTAAAAAATCCACGCAGATACTTTCAAGGCCCAACGCGGTGGAGCTTATACGTAGCCTGAATGAGGATTTGATAAGCAAATCCGCACCGGAGGGATTTGCGGAAGACGTGCGCTTCGACGGGATGCGGCTGGATCGGAATCTGGAGGATGGGGAAGAAGTTGATCTGGGCGGAGGATGGGTGCTGCGTACAATCTCCACCCCTGGCCATACCCGCGACATGTTGAGTTATTATTTCCCCGGGCAGAAGATCCTTTTCGCCTCCGAGGCTTCAGGGCTGAGGGACAATTTTGGAGACATAATCCCAACATTCCTCTCGGATTATGAGGATTATGTCGCTTCTCTTGAGAAGCTCTTGGGGGTAAATGCAGACTGGATATTTTTTGCCCACGGGCCCCCTGTTTTCGGGGAAGATGCCCATCAGTATATACAGAAGTCCCTGGTGGCCGCCCGTCTCTTTCGACAGCGCATCGAGCATTACCTGGACGAGGCTCATGGCAAAGAAAAGACAGTGGTGGAGCGCATTGCCAGGGAAGATTATCATGCACGGCATTCCACCTTACAGGCTCGTCGTCCCTACATTATCAATCTACAGGCCAAGGTACGCGCTGTTGCCCGGCTTCGGTCGGAGTAAAATCCCCTTGCAGGCATCTGACAAACTGCTGAACATTCGCACCTGATGAGTGCTTTGCCTGCCGGGCAGAAATAATCGAATGCAATTTTTTGCTATTTTTTTCAGAAGGGGAAAAATTAAAGGTAAGCCTCCTTGAGTGTCTTGATGGCGCAGTAACGACCACACATTGTACATACATCCTCATCCTGGGGCTGGCGATCATTTCGGACGCTTCGGGCGCGCTCAGGGTCAAGCGAAGCGGCAAACTGTCCCTCCCAGTCCAGTGCGGCCCGCTTTTGGGACATCTCGATATCCCGCTCCAGGGCACCGGGTACTCCCTTTGCGATGTCGGCCGCATGGGCAGCAATTTTCGCGGCGATGACACCCTCACGAACTTCCTGGACCGTGGGGAGGCCAAGGTGCTCGGAGGGGGTCACGTAGCATAAGAAGTCCGCACCGGCCCATGCGGCGATGGCTCCGCCAATGGCGGATGTGATGTGGTCATAACCGGGGGCGATATCGGTAACCAGGGGCCCAAGCACATAAAAGGGGGCATGATGACACAGTTGCTTCTGGATCTGGATGTTGGTCCAGATCTGGTTAAGAGGCACGTGTCCGGGGCCCTCGATGATCACTTGCACGCCGGCCTTCCAGGCTTGCAGGGTCAGTTCTCCCAACTGGATCAACTCCTGGATCTGCCCGCGGTCTGTTGCATCCGCCACAGCACCGGGCCGCAATCCATCCCCAAGGCTCAATGTGACATCCCGCGAGCGGGCGATCTCCAGGAGCCGGTCGAAGTGCTCGAATAACGGATTCTCCTTCTCCTGGTGCATCATCCATGCAGCGCTAAAGGAGCCGCCGCGGCTGACCATGCCCATGATTCTCGGATGCTCCTGCAGCCGCTGCAGGGCGGCCCGGGTGACGCCGCAGTGAACAGTAATGAAGTCAACACCATCTTCAACGTGTCGTTCAATCCCCTCGAAAATCTCTTCGGTGCTCATATCCACCAGTGGTTTGCCCTTTTGGCCAACGGCCTCCACAGCGGCTTGGTAAATGGGGACCGTCCCCACGGGCACGGAGCATCGGGCAAGGATATCCCTCCGGATATCATCGATGTCGCCGCCGGTGCTCAGATCCATTATAGTGTCGGCTCCCGCGGTGAGGGCAACCTCCATTTTTTCCTGCTCTTCTATCGGGTCGCAGTGGTCCTGGGAGGTACCGATATTGGCGTTGGTCTTGGTTGACAGGCCGCGGCCGACCCCCAGGGGCCGTGCATGCTGCCGCAAAGTATTGCGGGTGATGACGATCCGGCCGGAGGCAACTCCCTCCCGGATGATCTCCGGTGAGACGCCTTCCAGGCTGGCACATTCCTCCATCTCTTCGGTAATAATACCCTTACGGGCATTTTCCAATCGGGTCATCCTAGTTACTCCTTGCTGATAATTAAACCCCATCGATTATCAGTGGGTTCAAACATTATTTGTTATTAATATCATAGCGAAAAAATGAAAGAATAGCAATGGAAAGATCCCAGGACTTTCCCCATTTATTCAGAGGCAGTTGTTGTCAAGGTTAAAATCAATAAAGGATATGTTAATACTCCTGCTTAATTCGCGGGCCACTCATTTACCGTTTTTCTTCATGTGCTTGTTTGCGTAATTGCATAAAGTTTTCGGTTTAGTTGGAGTCACCGAATGCGATTTGGTATTTATTTAAATATGTCTTTTCAAAAGGCCTTCCTCCGAGAACGCACTAAAATGGCTGAATGGCTGCTACCAGAATCATTGCCGGTAAAATTATAGAATGAGGGATCATGGATTTATTTTTTTCTTCCCGCCAAAGACGGACTAAAGCCCCAGCTCGCTGCTGATGGTTCCCATGGCCTCCAGGCTGAGGGCCGCAAACTCGTCGAGAGGGATGCCGATTTCCTCGCACAGGCGAATATGGTCCCTGTTGACTGCCCGGGCGAACTCTTTTTGCTTCATTCTTTTGGTGATGCTTTTGGGTTTAACGCTGGCGATCTTCTTGTCAGGATATACCAGCGTGGTGGCGACCACCATGCCGGTAATGGTCTCGGCCGCGGTCAAGGCGATGGCCAGCGGCCCTTCCCGCGGGATTCCCAGGGCTTCGGCGTTGTGAGCTTTGATGGCCTCGATGATCTCGTCGCTAACGCCTTTCTCCTGAAGTATCTCTGCGGCTACCAGCGCATGGCGCTCAGGCGTGTCCCGGGTTTCCGGGAAGTCGATGTCATGCAGCAGCCCAGCTATTCCCCACACTTCGAGATCATCGCCCAATCGTTGGGCCAATGCCCGCATGATGGCCTCGGTGGCTAGGCTGTGTTTGCGCAGATTGTCTTCCACTAATCGGGACTCCATCAGCCTTAGCGCTTCTTCCCGGGTAATACCGGGGGATTCACTTACATTTCCCACTGGGTTCCTCCTTGCTTGATAACGAAATAAAATGAAAATTTAGCATTTATCATTTTTAAATTTATATGATAATTTTGAATTGACAAATTTATGAGGCACACCGGGCACCTCGGATGGAGCCATGTCTAACTTGCCGAATATTTTTCTCTCCAGCTCACGAGTCTCATCCTCCATTTGCCGCAAAAATGCCAGTGACTCGGGATTGGTTCCATAGCGGGCCTTCAAATCGGCGTATCGCTTATCCAGGCTGACGATTCGGTCGTGCATGACGCGCTTGTCGGCGTAGTTAACCACCTCGTCTTCTGTGATCCACTTTGAGTTGCGACGCCCATGCAGCCTGACGTGGTTGCCCACCACCTTGGCCACCCGGTGGCAGCCCATTTCCTCCAGCAGGCGCTGCCCTGTATCCGCATGTCTCTCACCGGTGGAAAGCCCCCTCGTTTTGGTGATGTCGTGGAGGAGGGCGGCCGCCTCAACCAGGTTCAGGTCCAGTTCATGTCCGGCACCCAAAAGCTTGGTGGCAATGAAGACCGCCACATCGCGCACACGGATACTGTGCCGCACGATATTCTTTCGCATGTTATGTCTGCGCATGATCTCTATGCACTGTCCGGCAGATGGAATGATGTCTTTTTCTTTCACTCCTCGCATCGGATTGCCATAATGATGTAATATCAACCTATCAATGATAATGAGCGGCCCAGGTTATGCTCAGCCCTTCAGGAACAGTATTTGCAAAGGTGCGTTGATGAGAACACCATCCGGTCCAGAATAATGAATTCACTTGTAAGCCACCACAATGGCTCGCCCAAATGCATCTTTAGGTTGAGGAGGCGGTATAATACGTTCTTCGACAACTTCAGCGAGTTTAAAACCGCTTGATCTGAGCATCGCACAAATACATTCTGTGTTAGGCGTCCACCAGTTGAGGGCACCTTCATATACCGGATCATAGGGGAATTCATTCAGCATCGCGCGGTCCGTCATGTACGGGCTATATGCTTGTTCAATAAATTCCATTACCGGCTCTCCCTTTTTCCCGGCTTTACGATTCTCTATGTCAATTTCGGAATTTCTAATAGCTGAGTCAATAATCATTCTCTCTTGAGTGATGGAGGATAACCTGTCCAGGACCATCATAGGGTTTTTGAGATGATATAAAACTCCGAGAAAAAGGGTTACATCGAAAGACCCTAGAGAACTATCAATATCGTATACTGTCATATGCTTGAACGAGATGCCTCCCATGCCCAGTAAGTCGTTGACGAGATTTGCATGTTTAATGGCCAGCGAATCCGCTTCTATACCGACTACAAGGCTTGCACCAAGCCGGCGACACTCGAAAGCAAAAAACCCGTCGTTGCATCCAACGTCAAGAACCGTTTTCCCCTGCAGAGCGGGAAGGAGAAGTTTAATTTTCTGCCAGAGCGAAGCGGGATAATCGACAGGCTCTCCCCATTTGGACTCGGTCTTGGTAGGAACTCCGTGGACGTACATCAAATGCGCCCATGGTTTGAGATCATCAAACAACGTTCTCAGGTGGTCCCGATCGGTTCTTGTCTCGTTCATACTTTTAGACTCCTTTTTTTTTCACATTCCTGGAAGACACTGACTCCTTCGGCACCTAACAATCAATATCTCACATCAGGGCAGTTGTCCCAGCCCTGTTTGGAGCAAATCCGCAAGGGTTTCGTTCATGAAGCGCTCCAGCTTGATCTTGTCAAAGGATATTTCAGTTCTTTCGAGGCGAATTTTCACCGGCCTGGTAATAACAAGCCTTTTTTTAATATCGCCAATGATGAATATCACGTCGGTCTCGAAGATCATGTTCGTGCGCGCGAACTTCTTTTCGGCTTTGCAGAAAAGGCGACGGATCTTTCCCGAAACTACTGTATCGATCTCCACTCCCGCAGGGGGAAGGGTTTCAGGCTTATAATCCCAACCGGAAATAGAGCTCACGGTGTGAGTCTTGTCTTTCAGGAATTTCTCTGTTGCCTCTGTGAAAGCCTCAGCGATGGCCAGAGGCCTCGATACGTAAATTTCGATGCCCCTCGCAGTATCACGCCGACCGAGCACGTCACGTTCCGAGCTGAGATTTTCAAATGCCTGCAGGCCTATGGCTCGAGGAGTGGCCCGCGGTGTGGGGGCCTTGATCAGCTCCGCCATATATCGAAGGTGAATGGGAAAAGGGCCTGGAGCTCCGGCGCATCCCAGAATGCATAATGGGACGCTGCTCAGCAGCAGGAAAATAACCGCTCGCATTGTAATTCTCATGATTTATCCCCCATGGCGCGCCACATTGGCTTATCCAACATATGAGCACCGGGCAATAATAGCTTCCTTTTTCCCTCTCATTTGATTGTAACGCATCCTTCTTACTTGTCAACGAAAAACCACGGATTATTGTCTACTGGCGGGTCCTCATATTATTTATCCATATTACTAAAATTAAGAGATCACTCAGCGGCCTGTATTTTGTGGCCATATGTCCGAATCTTCGCCCGGCCATTCCTCACGGTGAATTCAATGGCCCCCAATTGATCGGTGCGCAATATTCTGACACCAGCCTGAAGATATCTGCTAACCACCTCCTGGGACGGCAACAGGCGACCATCCGCGCTGAATATGGCATATTTTGGGCTGACAGCAGCAACAAAGCCGGGGCATGATGAGGTGGCACCACCGTGATGGGGAACCTTGAGGACATTCGCCCGGAGCTCTTGAGGATGAGCCAGCAAGGTTCGTTCCCCCTCCATTTCAACATCCGCAGCAAGCAGGAAGCGAAAACCCTGGTATTCCAGCGATAGGACTATGGAATTATCATTGATCCATCTGTGATCCACCGACGGAGATCCTTCCGATGCTCGCTTCGGAGGATTGAGGACGCGGATGTGTACCCCTTTCATAGTAACCATTGGGGTGTCTCGGCTAACCTTTTTAACTCTGATCCCCTGGCCATGTGAGGCCTCGATCAACTCGGCCATCAATGGAACCTGGGTTCCTCCATCGGGCACCCATAGTTCCCGGGGACGAAAGGCCTCAAGAATGAAAAAGAGACCGTCGACATGGTCGGGGTGTCCATGGGTAGCCACGGCCCATTCCAACCGTCGGATCCCTTTTCTCCAAAGAGCGGGAGCCACCACAAACCGGCCAATGTCGTGGCTTCGATCGTAAAACCCACCGCTGTCGACCAATACGGCAGATCCACCGGGCAACTCTATCAGTGTGGAGTCTCCCTGCCCTACATTTAGAAACGTGACTCGGAGCTCTGAACTCCATCGGGCAGCCAGAGCGTTGATGCCATTACCCAACCCCAGAGCCGCAACCAGAATCAAAGCAGCCCAGCGAGTGCTCCGCTTTTTCCAGTGTACTCCTAAAGCCAGAGCAACATACCAGAGGATCATTTCCCACACGGCTGGCGTGGTGGTCCAGAAAAATGACACCGGCATAGATGATAATACTTCCACTGCCCGATTCATGATATAGGTTCCAAATCCCGCCACTGTGAGCAATGCATGGCCTGCCATGGACCAGATGGGGTCAAGAAGTATCCCCACCAGGGCAATAGGGAGAATGAAAAGCATTACAAGCGGTATCAACAGCAAGTTGGCCGGCAGACCGACGAGGCTAATCTGGTGGAAATGCCAGGCTAAAAGCGGGACGATTCCCAGCCATGCGCCAACCGAGGCCACCGAGGCGTAAAGGAGCCCTTCCTTGAACCGCCGCCATCCCCTATGCGGTTCCAGCGAATCAAGGGGACTTTCCTGATGGAGTATTTCCAATATTTTCGGCCCAAGATAGATAATGGCCAGAACAGCCGCGAAGGATAACTGGAAGGATACATCAAACAGCGAACCTGGGTGGAGTATGACTATAATAAGGGCAGCAAGTGCCAAGGTGCTGTATAAATCCCTTTCCCGTCGAAGGAGCATGGAAATCAAGTAAGCAATGACCATAACAGCAGCTCTCTGAGTCGGCACGCGGGCACCCGCCAGGAGCGTGTAAATGAGAACCGGAAAGATGGTGATGCCAGCTGCTGCCGCTCGTACGTCCAACCGCAGGATCACCCATTCGAAACGAAGAAGCAAAAACAATATCGACCGATAAGCCATCCACGCCACGCCTGACAGGTGCAGCCCCGAGATTGCGAGAAGATGTGCCACCCCGGCCCGGGCATAACGGTCCCGCAGCTCCACAGGGATTTTCCCTGATTCACCGATGAGCAGAGCGCCAAGCACGAGGTTCTCAGCTCCCTTCACGCTTCTTTCCAGCATCCTTCTGACCGAATCCCGAATCCGCTCGATGCTCAGTCGCCATCTCGGGCCATAGCCTGAAGCGATTACCACCAATCGAGATGCGTCGGGCAGAAAACCGGTACAGTGGATTCCCTGTGCAGCCAGGTATCGGGTATACTCAAATCCACCCGGATTTCCATAGTCAACAGGCAGCCTTAGCCGGACCCAAGCACGTACCCTATCGCCGAGATGGGGCAAGTTCCCCCCAGTGTCCTTAACCCGCAGGCGCACCCTACCAAGGCAAGGGATAAGGCGATCTTCCATCCCGATTTGCTCCGCCTCCAGGATCATATAGACTCCTTTTGGTGTTAAACGGGGAGGGGAAACAAGGTGCCCCTCCAATACCTGCCTTTCACCAGTTATGTGATTTGCCACATGTTCCTGTGAAAGAATGGGATGAAAGGAGCGCACTCCACCCATGGCCCCCAGTACTATCAAGGCAGCAAGAACAGCTAAGGTAGCCAATCGGTCCAATTTGCGTATAGAGAATAATGCTGCCACACCGGATAGTCCTATGGAAATCGTTGCAAGACTAGTCTGGGAGCTAGGCCATCGCTGGCCTGCCCAAATGCCCACCATAAAGCAGAGCACTATGGGAACCAGCGGGCGAGTGAGAGTTGAAGAAAAATATCGTGGAGAAGAAGATTCCGGATTATCGCAATCGCCCCGGAAGATCAACTTCTTGGGGGAAATGAATCTTTTCCATATCCGCTTCATAAAGCTGCATATTATCATAATCTAACTCTACCTGTGGTTCAATTTTCAAAATTGGTCAATTTTTCCAAAGGCCTTCTGGGAGAAGTTAGCTTTCCTACGACCTGCGCCATGGATTCAAAAATTGTCCCTGCAGCCATGAAATAAGGGATAATTTCACTAAATTCTCCTTGCTAAATACTAATTTTTTTGTTAACTTTTCATAAATTTACTAAAAATATCTTATGTGGATTTTCATGAATATAATGGGCTTTTTTATACCGGGAATCATATGCCTTTAAGCTCTGAGTTTTAAATATGGAGAGGCTTAGCGAATTTTTAAAGAAGGCCAGGGAAGCTCGGGGCCTCAGCATCGAGGACATTTCTCGCATTACGAGAATCAATTTGCCAATGCTGCGGGCCCTGGAGGGCAACCATCTGGAAATGCTTCCCGCCCAAGTGATTGCTCGTGGGTTTATCCGGAGTTACTGTAAAGTGGTCGGGATCAGCGACTGCAAGGCGCTGGAACTTTACGATGAGGAGGTGAAGCCCCCCGATGCCGACCTGGTTGATCGGTTGCAGATTGGGAATTCCGATCGATCCATGAAATGGATATTTATTGGCGCTATCATGGTTGTGGTCATTCTTGGGATTCTCCTGTTCGTTTATTCCAGCCGGAACAAAAATCCAGGCGGAAAGCGGTTCTCCAGCAGTTCTGTGTTACAGAAAAAAGCGATTTCCGATGCTCAGCTTACAGAGCCTTTAACTTCAACACCCAGAGGATCCCATGGGAGCCCTTCGTCAGCAAAGGTACAAATCCCTGCGGCTTTAATACCGCAGAAGAATTTGACTGAAACTCAGGAAGGCGGAAACTCTACCTCCGATCCCCATTCGTCGAACATTTCCGGTGCCCCTGATCCAAATACGAATCCCGGCCCTGAACGTCCTGCTCTCATTCGTTCTTCCTCTAGCCTTGAGGCTGTACAGAAGCCCCCAGAAAATGAGGTCATGAAGGGAAATAAGCCTGAGCAGGTGCTGGTTATTGAAGCAAAAGAGCTCACATGGCTGCAAAGAGAGATAGATTATGGACCTCCACAAGACATAACACTTCATCCCGGAGATAAAATCGTTATGCGAGCACGTAATCGCATTAGCCTTTACATTGGGAATGCTGGAGGCGTGAAACTGACGTTCAATGGCAAATCGATCAACAATTTGGGTCCATCTGACAAAGTAGTCTATATAGTGCTCCCATCTGAAAAATGGAGACCAAGAAATTAATGCCCACAAATGAAGAGCACCTTAGCAACCTGAACCAATGGATCAAGGAGGGGAGAGAGTTTGATATCATTGGACTCTTTTCCACCCTCCATCCGGCTGACATTGCCGATCTTATCGAGGCTCTGAGCGAGGAGTATAGAAACAGACTGTTCACTTTACTTGCGGTGGGAAAGGCCTCGGATGTCATTATGGAGCTCAATGAAGCCTCTCGCGAGCAAATCCTGGAGACCATTTCGGATGAAAGGCTGGCCCGAATAATTGGTGATCTGGATTCGGATGAAGCCGCCGATATCCTCGCCGATTTGCCTGATGCAACGGTCCAGGAAGTTCTGAAAGCCATTCCCAAGGAGGATTCCGACGAAGTACGCAAGCTCCTTGCCTATGAAGAAGAGAGCGCAGGTGGGCTTATGCAGACCGAGATGGCCCGGATTTTCGATGGGGACACCGTGGCCGAGGCCATCGAACGTGTTCGCCAGCTGAGCCCTGACGTCAAACAGATCCATTACGCATACGTTACCAACCGGAAAGGAGTCCTAGTGGGCGTGGTGCCACTGTGGAAATTGATTCAATCCCAAACCGGCCAATATATTGCTCAGATCATGGAGAAGGATCCCATCGCCGTTAAGGCCCATTTGGACCAGGAGGAGGTGGCACAGATTTTCCGAAAGTATAACTTGTTGGCCCTTCCCGTGGTGGACGAAAATGGTTTTCTTTTGGGGCGCATCACCATCGACGACGTTATGGACGTGGTTGTGGATGAAGCTTCAGAGGATTTCCTCCGCATGGCCGGTACCTCTGAGGACGAGCTTGTTTACTCCAGCCAAATTTTCCGTATAGCTGGCTATCGCCTTCCCTGGTTGGTCACAAACCTTTTTGGTGGTCTGCTAACCGGTTATTTAATGTGGCTCTTCAAATGGACCTTGAAGGATGCACTGGCGCTGGTCACCTTTATACCTGTAATCACCGGGATGGGCGGGAACGCTGGCATTCAATCCTGCAGCATCATGGTCCGGGGGCTGGCCACAGAACATTTATGGCAGCAGCGAATATGGTTCATCCTGTTCAAAGAACTCCGCGTGGGCATTATCATGGGAGTGGTCTGCGGAGGATTTGTGGGAATTGTGGGGTATTTCTGGCACGGGAGCCCGATGATCGGCGTGGTTGTGGCCATAGCAATGGCCACGGCTATAACAGTGGCTTGCACCATGGGAGCCATGGCTCCCGCCATTTTTAACCGGATGAAGATCGACCCCGCTATTTCCTCCGGGCCCTTTGTTACTACTGCCAACGATATTACGGGCATAATTATTTACCTGGGCCTAGCAACCCTGGCCATGAAATTGTTACACTGAATCTAGTTAAGGACCTTTTGATTTTTTATGTAAATGCCGCTCTCCAGCACAGAAGCCGTGGTCATCCGCACCATAGACTACCGGGAATCGGATCGGATCGTCACATTTTTCACGCGCGACTTCGGGAAAATGTCGGGCATTGCCCGGGGGGCGCGCAAGAGCATGAAACGATTCTCCGGTAGCCTTGATCTTTTCTGCCACGTCATGCTCCAGTTTTTTGAAAAGCGGAGTCAGAACCTGGTTCGGGTGGAGAGTTGCGACCTGCTGGCCCATTTTCATCACATCCGGCAGGAGGTTCGCACGATGGCACACATGAGCTATCTGGTGGAGCTCATCCTGTTGATGGCCCCCGAGCGAGAAAGGCAGGTGGAGTTGTTCGATTTGCTGCTGAAAGCAATGGGCCGCTTCAATACCGGCCCTTACTCCGCTCAGGAGGCCCTTTTTTTTGAGATGAGATTTTTGGCCCTTCTGGGGTATGCTCCTCATCTGAGTGATTGCCTTTCGTGCGGTGCCAGCATCGAAAGTGGCCGCTCATTTGGTTTTCACCCCGAGCGAGGTGGCCTGCTTTGCTCCCGTTGTGCCACTCATAAGGACGAAATAGTGAGCGTCAGTCTTGGGACACTCAAGCTTTTGAAGGCTCACCGCCGATTGGGTGGGGAGAAAGCCAGGCGCCTGGTCTTTTCACCGCTAGCATTGGATGAACTGCAGCGCTTGCTGAGGGAGTTGGTAATCCATAGGCTGGGGCGAAAGCCTCGTTCCATGGGATTTATGGAACAGTTCATGGAAATGAAACGCTAAAAATATCCAGCCGGGTTCTCCTTCCTCCAAAGCTTAAAGGCTGCTACACAGCCAATAATTACCGATGGTTTTCAATTATTTAGAAATGTCGGCCATGAACTTCCATCAAGGGGATGATCCGCCAAACCAACTGCCTAGCGGATAGAAGAGGTGGAGCTTGTCGATCTTTGAAGATCCGAGGGCCCACATGGCCATGCGGAGCTATCATTATCGCCACTACGAGAAACGCGATCCATCCTGGTACATCAAAAAGATCGCCCATGTTTTCCAGGGATGCAGGAGTGTGCTGGATGTAGGTTGCGGGCCAGGGCTTTGCATGAGGGCTCTGCTGGAAGTGGGTGTGGAGGAGGTCATCGGGCTTGAGCGCGATCCCCATTTCCTTGAAGTGGCCGGGAATGCCGGACTTAAAGTCATATCGCACGATCTTAACATGCCTTTTCCTTACCTCAAGAGCGAATCTTTCGATGGTGTGGTCCTATATCAAACATTCGATTTTCTTGTAAGCCCCGCGAAAGTCGTTTGCCTTCGAGAATGCTGGCGCGTTTTGAAGCCAGGAGGAAAGATCGCCGTTTATTCGCAGAACAAGTTCAACCGCAATGCTAAAAAAGATCCCTGCAGAATAGGAGCCATCACTTTGCAAGAGCTTAAAAGCTTGCTAGAACAAGCTGGTTTTCATTCTATCTCGCTGGTTGATAACAAAGCTCTCATCGATGCCCATTCGCGAACAATTAAGCCATGGACCCCAGAGATACCAGAGCATCGGCTCCTTACTGCTAATGCCACCGCATTCAAACCACTACTCATTCCTAGCTCATCACCTGAGAAGGATTCTCTGAATTTTCTGAAGTTGTGGCCCTACGGGATTGATGCGGCGTGGAAGACACGATTTCCGGTGCAAAATGAACTTCAGATCAGTGCTTCATTGCAGCCCCAGACTAGCCCTAAGATGCGCGGTGAGATGGCATTGAGCTTCAGCTTCGATAATAGTGCCGTTGAATTGCAGATTGGCACGGATGGGGGAGTAAAATGGAATTCGACAGAAGAGATTCATCCGGAAGACGAAAGCGATGGCCCTGTGGGCATTTGCGTGCGTTTGCAGAAATCAGATGCTGACTTCCCGGAGGTGGCGTTATGGCTCTGGAGAGGGGAGCGTCAGGTGCTATTTACAAAGTACGCCATTAGCGCTCCTGTGCGCTCGATAACGATCTCCCTGTGTGCTGAACCAGAATCGGCGGTGTTTCAAGTCGATCACATATCAGTTCTCACTTTTTCTGATGGAGAACGGAAGGAAGTGTTCGATGCCCAGGTACTGGCCCATACGAGCAGTCGCGCGGCTGAGGGTATAAAGAAACTCACCGCACGTGAGATGACTGAACTGTTCGACCGGACCCGGGTGGAGCGGGCACTTATCTTGGCGGGCGGGTTACATGGCGGTCTGAATTGGATGCTCGCCATTCAGCACAGGTATCCGGACCGAGCCTTTCCAATGATCCGGCTGCCCGCGACTCAGGGTGCTGGGGAGAGCGTTCTGAATCGACGGCTATTCCGGCTCGAAACCCTATGGCGCGGGGAGCAAATGATCGGATTGGCCTTTGATTTGCAAGAGGAACGCCCCCATCCGGCTATTTTACACTGGGCGGAAAAGCGGCAGGTGATTACCGCCTGGAATCCCTACAGCAATAAAGATTTGCAATGGCTGGAAGGGGCTGTGCTGAAGCCCTACCGATTCCCTGTTATTCTTTCCACTTTCAATGGTAAGGCGGCGGAGCCGCGATGGTGCCGACTGGCCTTTGGATGGATCGAGCGATATCCTCAACTTTATCTGAATAGCCTTTTCATCCCTCGTGGAGCTATGCTGGTAGAGGCTGCAAGGAATTCGCCGGAGAAGATTGTATTCGGCTCAAATTTTCCAGGCACAAACCTTATGGATGCCATTGCGGATATAGAAGGATTGGAGGTGGGCCGTAGGGTAAAACAAAAGATTTTATTCAACAATCTTGATCAAATTATTAAAAATCTTCGCTTTTTCAGGCAGGACGAGCTCCGGGCGCACAGATCGTAATGGAACACCTATGGCGGTGTTTCATTGTCGGACCGCATTCACAAAATTCTTTGTTCCGCTCGGAATAGGAGAAATTTCGAACATTAAGAGGTGAGAGAAGCGACACGCAGGCTTTCTCGCCGATGTGGATGGTGGTCAAGAGAGTGGGGCCGTTCCAGGCCATGGGTCAGCATCAATGCCTCATCCGCAAGGATTTCAGAAGCCGGGCCCTCGGCAACAACTCGGCCCTCGTCAAGGAGGATGACCCGCTGGCAGACGGCAAGGATAAACTCGAGGTCGTGCGAAGAGATGATCATAGTCCTGTGCAGCGAATTGAGGATAGCGCGCAGATGACGGCGACCTCGGGGGTCGAGATTGGAGGTGGGCTCATCCAGAGCTATAATTTCGGGCTCCATCACCAGCACAGCGGCCAGAGAGGCACGCCTCTTCTCTCCCTGGCTCAGGTGATGCGGGGGCCTTTTCAGGAGTCCTCCGAGGCCCGTCAAAGAAATGGCGCGTTGAATCCGGTTTTCCGTCTCGGCCGGGCTCAGGCCCATGTTCATGGGTCCGAATGAGAGATCGTCCTCCAGGGTTGGGCAGAACAGCATGTCATCGGGGTTTTGCATAACCAGGCCGACTTGCCTGCGAACCTCGGTCAAGTTGGGTTTCTTAACCGGCACTTCATTGATTAGAATATCACCGCTGCCGTTCAACAGGCCATTAAGATGGAGCAAGAGGGTAGACTTTCCCGCTCCATTAGGGCCGACAAGGCCAACCTTCTCCCCTTCCTGGATGGAGAGCTCGACCCCTTTCAGGGCTT
This sequence comes from uncultured Thermodesulfobacteriota bacterium, assembly GCA_964611635.1. GTDB lineage: Bacteria > Desulfobacterota > JAFDED01 > JAFDED01 > JAFDED01 > JAFDED01. The sequence continues at coordinate 2,275 of CAZTAS010000038.1, read as the reverse complement.
TCGTGCCGTCCGGATATGCGTAGCAAAGATCCTGAATCCGCACGGCCTCCCTCATGGGCTACCTCCGTTTAACAATCTCAGCGCTTGTCCGGCCAGGGCCACCAGCACCATGACGGCTACAAATACAGCATCAACCCTGTGGAAAGAGAGTGGACGGGTCGCCCTCACCGTGCCTTCGAACCCCCTGGATACCATGGCCATGTGCACGCGCTCTCCCCGTTCATAAGCTCTGAGGAAAAGGTTGCCCAACAGCCTTCCCAGCATCGCCGACTGCCATATCCACCGCCCCCGAAAACCTCGGCATCGCATTGCGCGGGTGAGTGATGCCGCTTCATCAACGAAGACATATATATAGCGGTATGCGATGCCCAGAATGAGAATGAAAATGTGAGGCATCCGAAGTTTCTCCAATCCTTTCAGCAGATCAGAAAACCGCGTGGTGGACGACAGAACAATCAGTGCTAGGACGCCCAGAGAACCCTTGAGCGCCGCATTCAAAAAGACAATCCATCCTGAATGGACAGATTCTTGGCCCTCTAATACTGCGGTGGTGCCGCTGCCCGTATCCGTGGGGAGAAAAGGTGCAAACGCCGCCACCAAGAGGACAAAGGGCACGATGAGGGCGAACCTGGCTGCCGCGAATCGCCACGGTATCCTGGAGAGCGCCACCAGGCTCAGCAATACCGCAGCGTGAAGTGCAAAAGTCCAAATATGGCGAGGATTCGTAAGCACCTGGGCTGTCACCAGAACCATCAGACCCAGGATCTTTCCCCTCGGGTCAAGCCTATGGATAAAACTGGACCCATCTGCGTAACGATCAATGCGAAGGTCGCGCACGTTGTTCCTCTAAGCGCTGGTTCCGTCGATGACGAAGCCTGAGCACGCTCCAACCCAGGGCGAATGTGATGCCGAAGACCGCCAGTGTCCCAATGACACCCGCCAGCCCTGTGGCCGAGGACTCTTTCTCCACGCCTGGTACCGCATAATCCGGCATGGGGCTGTGTTCCCACATGGATTTCCCCTCGGCCCGATGCAGAAAACCAAGTCGCTCGGCCATCTTCTCCAGCCCATCGGGAGATGAAGAGGCAAATGGGGAGATAAGTGCCGCCATCGCTAAGGCTATCAGGAGGGCTATAAAGATGAAAATTTTTTCGCTCTTGCCATTGCCCATGGCCTTCCTCCTCAAACACTATGGTACGCGGACACCAGATCACGACGGGCTGAGATCACCACAGAGATGACCGCTGTGGTGATCAAGCCCTCTCCAATCCCTATAACCGCATGTACGCCGAGCATAGCAGGTAAAACCACCCTGAGCGGAGAAGTGCCTGAGAACCCCAGCTCGAGCGCACAAAACCCGGAGGCCAGCACCACGCTGATCCATGCTGAGAGCGCAACTGCTGTCATGAATCCCGCCCTGGTTCGCGGCAAAAGCTTCTGGAAGGCCCTGAATACATAGTAGCATCCGATCCCGCCTATCACGCCCATGTTAAATATATTGGTCCCAAGGGCGGAGAGTCCTCCATCTGCGAAACCCAGACATTGAATGATCAGCACAACGGCCATGATCAGGCATGCGTTCCAGGGCCCCAGCAAGACAAACGCCAGAGTTGCGCCCAGAAAATGGCCGCTGGTACCCGCTGCAATGGGAAAGTTCAGCATCTGGGCGGCAAAAATGAATGCGGCAGTGACCCCCAGCAGTGGAACCTGCCGATCTTCTAAAGATTGTCGGCTTTTCCGGGCGGCCCAGCCGCAGGCCGCCGCGCTGACGACGATCATGGTTGCATTGATGGTAGTTGAGACGAATCCATCGGGAATGTGCATGGCACTCCTCCGGTAACGGCGGGTCATCCAACCCGTATGCAATGCCTGTTAATAACTCTGCGGGTGCTATGACTCGCTAGCTCCTCCCTTGCATTTTTTGAGCTTGAAGCAGGTACGAGATCATTATCCACACGCATTTTACAAATAACCTGCACTGACTGGCCGCGCGTCCTTTTCGCATAATTTAAACTTAACTAATAAAAGCAAAATTGCGTAACACCTTTTTAGATTTTGTAGCATAATTGTTGGAATTCTGTCAATCCTTTTTTATAAACTTTTTATCGATATTCACTTGGAAACCGCAGGCAAGAGATTCGGGGATTATTTTGAGCGCTCGAAAAAGGTTTTGATTTTCCTAGAATGGGGCATATCTTCCAACTCATTTTTAATTTATGAAAATGGCTATTGACTTCCTTCAGCATATTCTGTATATTGTGGATATTAATTTCTG
>CAZTAS010000037.1:0-34668 GCA_964611635.1 uncultured Thermodesulfobacteriota bacterium | reverse complement strand
GTGATAACCTGATATGCTGATGGTATTCCATCGGGGAGCCCGCTGGGAGCAAAAACTGAAGATGTCAGTGGTGATCCGCATCGAAGGTCCTGGGGGAAAAATGTATGTGCCGCGGGCAATGTATTCCTTGAGGATATCGTTCTGGACGGTTCCATTCAGCCGATCCCCGTTCACCCCTTGGCGTTCCGCCATGTCGATGTACATGGCGAGCAAGATGGACGCCGGGGCATTTATAGTCATCGAGGTGCTGACCCTGTCCAGAGGTATCCCGGAGAAAAGGACTTCCATGTCCCGGACTGAATCGATGCTCACTCCCACCTTCCCCACCTCTCCCATCGCCAAAGGATGGTCAGAATCGTAGCCGATTTGGGTAGGAAGGTCAAAGGCCACCGACAGGCCCGTCTGGCCTTGATCGAGCAGGTAGCGGTAACGCCGGTTTGATTCCTCTGCAGTGCCGTACCCTGCATACTGCCGCATGGTCCAATGACGACCCCGATACATAGTCGGCTGGATTCCCCGCGTGTACGGGTATTGGCCGGGCAGCCCGAGATCATCTTCGTAGCTCATCTCCCGTACTTCCAGCGGCGTATAAACCCGCTTGACGGGTATGTTGGACATGGTTTCAAATAGTAGTGGTTGTTCAGGCCGTTTCTCCATTTCTTTCTGGACTTTCGCGTCCCAGTTCCTCCAAGCGTTCTCCAATTTGTGAATTTTTTCGCGGTCAAACACGTCTTCACCCCCCGTCTAGATCAGGGAAGTACTGAATAACAGTCCCCTAATCATCTAATCAAACGCCGATGCTTAATTTCCTGAATGTTTGAGAAATCCTAAGAGGAATTATTTCAACTCTTCATGGAATCGGATGGCCGTCACCTTCCACACCATTCGCTAATTCCCGTTAAAATCGTCAATATTAAGCGACCAGCGATAAACCGTCAAAATGTTATAAGAAAGAGCCAGCTTGCTAAGAGGAAAAAAGTCGACCGCTTCCAGCCTTTTTTCTAAGGCCTAAAAGCGGTCTCCGCGGATTAAGGTCTAGCTTTGAGTATTTCCAAAGATCGCATTGATTTCATCCGATAATGGCGATAACCTTCCCGGATTCCACGGAATCTCCTGCGGCAACGCAGACTTCTTTGATCGTGCCATCACATGGGGAGGGAATTGGCATTTCCATTTTCATTGCTTCCAGGATGGCAATCTCGTCATCTTCGCTCACCGTATCTCCAACCTTCACCTTCACCTCAACGATCTTTCCCACCATGGGGGATTCTACTGGAGTTCCATCTATTTGAGCCACTGTTGTTACCTCCTTGCCAGTTGAATCGTAAGTTCAATAGCGGTTAACCAATCCGCAAATACATCTAAAAATTATGAGTTCAGAAATACCAACAAACGATGACTATTTCGTATGAAGGCCCCACAAACAGAAATTTTTATCATTGTTTGTAATATAATACAAGATTTTTTTGAAAAAAGTATACAACTTGACAATTCATTCGGTTATGATATACAAGAAATTGAAATAAGGAGGTTTCCTGAGTGGACATCGTGGCAGTTATTCCGGCTCGGTATGCATCAAATCGATTTCCGGGCAAGCCTCTGGCCATGATCATGGGAAAGACCATGATCGAACATGTATATCTTAGGGTCAGCGCTTGTCCACGGGTAAATCGCGTCTTCGTTGCCACGGAGGACACACGAATCGTGCAGGCAGTGGAATCTTTCGGAGGCAGCGCCATATTGACATCTTCCCGTCATCCTTCAGGAACGGACAGGGTGGCAGAGGCCGTAGGCAACTTGGGCGGTGATCTAATCCTAAACGTCCAGGGCGATGAGCCTCTGGTCGAACCAGAAATGATGATGTTAGCCCTGGAGCCTTTAATGGCGGATTCATCCATTCCCATGGCCAGTCTTAAAAACCCATTGACAGATCCAGAGGAGTGGAGTAACCCCAATGTGGTAAAGGTGGTGACTGACACACAGGGATTTGCGCTCTACTTTTCCCGCGCCCCCATTCCTTTTAACCGAAATGCCATGGGGGAGTCGGCTGCCAGGTTCAAACACATTGGATTGTATGCATACCGGAGAGATGCGTTGATCTCGCTGGCGAAGTTGCCACCAACGCCGCTAGAGCGTACTGAAAAACTGGAGCAATTACGTGCCCTTGAGAACGGCTATCGGATCGCTATGTCCACAACAGATCGGTCCCCTATTGGGGTGGACACCCCCGAGGATCTGGCAAAGGTGCTCAAACAAATGGAAGGGGAAGGATATTGAGGACAAAGTTCATTTTCATTACGGGTGGTGTGCTATCCTCCCTGGGCAAGGGGCTATCCGCGGCTTCCATCGGGGCTCTGATGGAAAGTCGCGGTCTTACCGTTACCTTTCAGAAATTCGATCCTTATATCAATGTGGATCCCGGGACTATGAACCCTTTCCAACACGGGGAAGTCTTTGTCACCGAAGATGGTGCCGAGACAGATCTTGATTTGGGCCATTATGAGCGTTTTACCCATGCGATCACATCCAAGAAGAGTAACTTCACCACAGGCCAGATTTACGAGTCAGTCATCCAGAAAGAAAGACGAGGGGATTTTCTGGGTGGAACAGTGCAGGTGATTCCCCACATCACCGATGAGATCAAGGAGCGAGTGACCGGGATAGCCGACAACGCCGATGTGGCCATCATCGAGATCGGTGGTACAGTGGGAGACATTGAGAGTCTTCCGTTTCTGGAAGCGATTCGCCAGCTCAATTCAGATCTGGGGCACGAGAATGTCTGCTACATTCACGTCACACTGGTGCCCCACGTCAAGACGGCTGGAGAACTCAAGACCAAACCCACCCAGCACAGCGTCAAGGAGCTGCGTGCAATAGGCATCCAGCCGGATATACTGTTATGCCGCACGGACCGGTTCCTCTCCAAGGAGATCAAGCAGAAGATTGCCCTGTTCTGTAATGTGGCGCCGGACTGTGTAATTACAGCGGTTGATGTGGACTCAATCTATCAGGTTCCGCTAGTTTTTCACCAGGAGGGATTGGACGAACAGATCGTCAAGCGGTTGAACATCTGGACGAGGGCACCACGGCTGGATAAATGGCAGAATCTGTTTGACCGGCTAAAAAATCCCGCCCAAGAGGTGAAAATCGCCGTAGTGGGCAAGTATGTCAACCTCATAGAAAGCTATAAGAGCCTCAATGAAGCTCTGATTCACGGTGGGCTGGCCAATAACGCAAAGGTATGTCTCAATTACGTGAATTCAGAAGAGATCGAAAAGAAGGGGGCCGAGTCTGCTCTGTCCGGTGTCCATGGAATCCTGGTTCCCGGCGGATTCGGCATGAGAGGCTCCGAGGGCAAGATACGATCTGTTCGCCATGCCCGGGAGAACAAAATCCCTTACTTCGGTATTTGCCTGGGTATGCAGATGGCCGTGGTAGAGTATGCCCGTAATATATTGAAGCTCGATGAAGCAAATTCCCGGGAGTTCAACGAACATACGCCCCATCCCGTCATCGACCTGATGGAAGCCCAGCGCGGTATCGATCAAAAAGGCGGAACCATGCGATTGGGCTCATATCCATGCGTTCTGATGGCTGGCACTCATGCCGCCAATGCTTACGGCAAACTGGAGACAAGCGAGCGCCACCGGCACCGTTACGAGTTCAACAATCACTACCGGGAAGATTTTCGTCGCAATGGCCTGATTTTCAGCGGAGTTTATCCGAAAGGCGACTTGGTGGAGATCGTGGAGTTGCAAGATCATCCCTGGTATGTTGGTTGCCAGTTTCACCCGGAGTTCAAATCACGACCCATGAACCCGCATCCCCTTTTTCGATCTTTTATTGCAGCGGCATTGAGGTACACTAATGGATGATGCAAGATCATATTCCAGGGGATCGGTAAGAGTGGGGTCTGTGTCTGTAGGGATTGGAAATCCCCTGGTCATAATCGCTGGACCGTGTGTGATTGAGGATCCCGGCGAGACGCAGGAGACAGCGCTGGCACTTACTGAGATAATGCGCAGGCTGGATGTGCCTTTCATTTTTAAATCATCATATGACAAGGCGAATCGCACTTCTGGCGATTCTTATCGTGGTCCGGGACTCAACCGTGGCCTGGAGATCCTGGCTCGTATCCGGGAGGAGGCCGGGGTGCCCGTGACATCCGATGTGCACAGCGTAGAGGAAGTGGAGCCAGCGTCGAAGGTTATCGACTTGTTGCAGATACCCGCTTTTCTATGCCGCCAGACTGATCTTGTAAAGGCCGCTGCGGGCAGTGGGCGACCCGTTAATATCAAAAAAGGGCAATTTATGAACCCCGCTGACATGCGCTTCATTCTGGCGAAGGCCGCCTCGGCTGGAGATGGTGGCGTGATGCTCACCGAGCGGGGCACCTTTTTCGGATACGGCAACCTGGTTGTAGACATGAGATCACTGGCAATCATGCGCGCTTTGGGCTGCCCGGTGGTCTACGATGCAAGCCACAGTGTTCAGCTTCCAGGAGGATTGGGCGGTTCCTCCGGCGGAGAGAGGGAGTTTATACCCATTCTGGCAAGGGCCGCTGTTTCGGTGGGCGTTGACGCGATATTCATTGAGGTGCACAAAGCACCTGAGAGGGCTCTTTCTGATGGCGCCAATTCTTTTCCACTGGAGCGATTCGAATCTCTGGTGCAACAACTCATCAACTTGAACCGAATGGTCAGATCTTGGGAATAAAAAGGGGATTCAACTGAAATCAAAAAGTTTCTGGATCGCTTTTGTCTCGATTTTGCGCAGGGAGGGAAAATATTGGTTACGAGACGAATCGTGCAGGATTGCTTCGAAACCTCTCCATTAAAAACTAATCTAAGTAGTCTGGATATCGACCTTGCACGGGAAGTCATGCGTAGCGAGGCCAATGCCATAATGAGCGTCATGGAGAGATTGGGGAAGAGTTTCCGGCAGGCGGTGGAAATGATTCTTGCATGCAGAGGAAAAGTTGTCTTGGTGGGAGTTGGAAAATCAGGCCTGGTCTGTAAAAAGATCGCTTCCACCCTGGTTAGCACGGGTACGCCAGCCTTTTTCCTTCATCCTGTGGAGGGGATTCACGGTGAGCTGGGAATGCTGGCGAAAGGTGACATTGTGATTGTTCTTTCCAACAGTGGACATTCTGAAGAAATCCTTGAGATCCTGCCGGTAATTCGCGGAATGAAGATCCCGGTGATCGCCCTGACGGGGAATGTGAATTCCTCCATGGCGCGGCAAAGCGACTTGATCATCGACTTGCGGGTAAATGAGGAGGCTTGCCCCATGGGCCTAGTCCCCACCTCCAGCACAGCTGCGGCCATGGCGGTAGGAGATGCACTTGCTGTGGTGCTTTACACCCGTAGGGGGTTTCGGGCTGAAGACTTCGCACTCATTCACCCGGGGGGAAACCTGGGCCGGCGCCTCCTGCTAAAGGTGAAGAACCTGATGCACACCGGCGATGCAGTCCCCAGGGTCAGCACGGATACCCCCATGAGCGAAGTTATCTGTGAGATGACCTCCAAGCGTCTTGGGGTTACCGGTGTGTGCGATAGCACCGGAAAGCTAGTGGGCGTTATCACAGATGGAGATCTGCGAAGGGGGCTTGAGCGACATCGAGACCTGTTGGGCCTTCCGGCCCACCGCATCATGACCACCAACCCGAAGTGGATCGAGGAGGAAGCACTTGCGGCCCGGGCCCTTCGCCTAATGGAGGATTACGCCATTACCTCTCTGTTTGTGTATCATAACGGCTCCAGGGAGTATCTTAGCGGAATCATTCACATCCATGACTTGCTCAACGCCGGGGTCGGATGATATGAAAGCACTTGCCGGTACATTCCCACCGGAAGCCTTGAAGCGGGCGACCGCAGTTAAACTGGTGGTGCTGGACGTGGACGGTGTGTTGACGGATGGAGCCCTGATTTACGGAGACAGGGGGGAGGAATTGAAGATATTCAATGTCCACGACGGCACGGGCCTGGCTTTGCTGCTTCAAGCAGGGGTTGACGTGATCTGGATTACAGGAAGAGAGTCTACTGCCGTGGCTCTCAGGGGAAGGGAGATCGGCATAAAGGCTGTTTTCCAGGCAGTCCGGGACAAGTTGTCCCTATTTTTGAGTATATTAAAGGAGAGGGGACTGACAAATGAACAGGCGGCTTGCATGGGTGACGATATCCATGATCTTTCGCTCCTGGCCCACGCAGGGCTGGCTGTTGCCCCGGCAAACGCCCAGCCGGCGCTTAAGCGCCTAGCTCATTACGTGACCACATGCCCAGGGGGAAGAGGGGCAGTCCGAGAGCTATGCGATCTCATTTTGCAGGCGCGCGGAGAATGGGAAGGAATTTTGGAGCGCTTCCAGAATGGAAAGGAAATAGACAAATAGGAAATATAGTAATAACCTTTTATAATCATTTTCCATTTAAAGAAGGAACCAGAAGCATTGAGAAAAACGCGAGCCTTTAAAATTGCGGCCATTACTATTACGACGTGCATACTGATTGTTATTGGAATTGGACTGTGCATGGTCTATCGGGGAGAGGTGCTTCTACCTGAGCTTCCTCTCTCGCTAGCAGGGCTTGACGTTAGAGCGGACAAGGTCTCCTATATCCATACCGATGGAAACGGAAGACGATGGATGCTGGAAGCCGATACAGCGCTATACGATCGCGACCGTCGGATGGCTCTTCTTAATCGCGTCAGGGTTACGTTTTATAAACAAGGTGAGGAAGTTCTGTTCCTCACAGCCAACAAGGGAGAACTCCAAGCAGATCATAAATTTATGACCGTTCGGGGCGACGTGGTCGCTCGATCGGCCCCGGACACAATCCTTCGAACTCAGAGCCTCGTCTATCAGGGGAAAACAGGTCTGGTCACCACCAAAGACCCTGTCGACCTCGAAACAACTCGAATGCGGATCAAAGGGGTTGGAATGACGCTGGATTTGGGTTCCCAGCGGATGAAAATTCACCGATCCATCCAGTCCTGGATGATGGGGATTTAGCTGTGGAGATGTTAACGAGATGAAAGGGAATAGATTTCTCCAGAGGGCATTAACGATTTCGGGGGAGGCTCAAGTGGCCGCGGTCTTTGTATTCTTTACCCTTGTCATTATATTTGGATCCGCGGCATGGGGGCAGTCAGTGCCCAATTCTAGAACATCGACAAACCAGCCGGCCGAATCCACCGGGAGGCCTGACGAACAAGGGGAGCCCATCCATATCAGCTCTGACCGTCTTGAAGTGGACAACAAGGTTCGCAAGGCTCATTTCTATGGTGATGTAAGAGCCCAGCAGGGAGATATCACGCTCTATTCAGATGAACTCCTGGTGACCTATGGCTCAGAGAAGCCGCAAATGCAGTCTCCATCGAGCAAGAAAAAGACTGAGCAGTTTCTTCCAGGTGGAGCTGAAGGGGAGCGAATCGAGAAGATCATTGCAAAGGGACATGTTCGGTTGATTCAGGGCAACCGGACGGCTGAAGGGGAACAGGCCATTTTTTACAACTTGGATCAAAAAATCGTCCTCACGGGCAATCCTGTCATTCGGCGGGCGCGCGATCATATCTCTGGAGAGAGGATCACCGTTTTTCTTGATAAGGAGATCAGCATCGTTGAGGGAAAGGGTGAGGCTCGCGTTCAGGCTGTCATCTACCCCGAGAAGAGGCAGGAAGGGCGTCCCGGAGAGCGAAGATGAGCGGCGCATTCGCATCTGCTTTAACAGCACAAGCTCCGGCCCATCGACTGCAGACCCGAGCATTACACAAGTGCTTCGGGAAAAGAGAGGTTATCAGGGGCGTGAGCCTGGATTTGCACAGCGGTCAGGTGGTTGGATTGCTGGGACCCAACGGCGCAGGGAAGACTACAACTTTTTACATGATCGTGGGACTCATCCGACCGTCAGAAGGACAAGTTTTTTTGGATCATGAAGAAATAACCAATGATCCGATGTATTTGCGTGCGCGCAAGGGGATCAATTATCTTCCACAAGAGCCGTCCATCTTCCGCAAGCTGACGGTGGAAGAGAACATCATGGCCATCCTGGAGACGCTGCCCCTGAGTCCGAGCCAGCGTCGGGAGAGACTTGAAGAACTGATGGATGAGCTCAACATTGCTCATTTGGCCCGAAACAAGGCCTATTCACTCTCAGGAGGAGAACGGCGAAGAGCGGAGATCACGCGGGCCCTGGTCACTTCTCCCCATTTCATACTGCTAGATGAACCCTTTGCCGGCATAGACCCCATCGCGGTGGCGGACATCCAGAACATTATCCAGCAGCTTAAAGGTCGAGGTATAGGAGTAGTGATTTCCGATCATAATGTTCGTGAGACCTTGACCGTTTGCGATCGTGCATATATACTGAATAATGGAGAGATCATGGAAGAGGGCGATCCTGAAACTATAGCCCTCAGTCAAAAGGCGCGGGAGATTTATCTTGGAGAGAGATTTCGCCTTTAAACTTTATTTCGAGGGTTCCTATTTTTGAGGATGCTTTTATTAGCATTCCGATTTTCGACAAATAAAACTAATTAACAGAGAAAAATACTCATAAAATTCCTGTCATGGCCTTGGAGATCAAACAGAGTCTCAAGCTGACCCAGCAGCTTATCATGACCCCCCAGCTCCAGCAGGCGATTCGCCTTCTTCAACTCTCTCGCCTGGAGTTAGTGGAATATATCGACCAGGAGCTTTGCGAAAACCCTGTGTTGGAATCGGTGCAGAATGACAGCGTCACGGAAGATTACAACATTGAAAATGGTATATCAGAAGAGGACCTTGTAACCGAGCCAGCCATGTCAGATATTTCCCTCAGCGAGGTGGAATGGGAAAATTACCTTGATAGTTACGGCACCGATAACATGCCGGTTGATCACAGCGATTCACAGCGTCCTGGGTTTGAATCCGTTTTAACCCGGTCTCCATCATTGACAGATCAACTTTTGTGGCAGCTCCGGCTTACCGATTTTTCAGAAGAAGAAGCCATAATTGGTACCAATATAATTGGAAACCTTGATGAGAATGGGTACCTTACGATTCCCATTGAAGAGCTTGCCTCAAGCACCAATCACGACCCATCGCAGGTTGAAAGGGTTCTAAAGCGGATTCAGGAATTCGACCCCCCGGGTGTGGCGGCCCGTAATCTCAGGGAGTGTCTTTTAACCCAAGTGAGGTTGCTTAATCTTGGCAACACTCTGGTCGAGACCATTCTGCAGGATCACTTTGATGCTGTGGCTCGGCATGATTTCTTGGGAATCAGCAAAAAGTTGGGAATCCGCCCCCAAGAGATAGCCCAGGCAGTGGAGATTATCGGCCAATTGGAGCCCAAGCCCGGCCGTTCATTCGGCATGGACAATCCGGTGTACATCAATCCGGATATATTTGTATATAAACTGGGCGATGATTATGTGGTATTACTCAATGATGACGGACTTCCCAAGCTCCGAGTGAATTCCTTCTATCGCCACTCCCTTGAGACGCAGAATATTGATAAACAAGTCAAGGATTATATACAGGAAAAGATGCGATCCGCTCTTTGGCTGATCCGAAGTATCCATCAGCGACAGCGCACCATTTACAAAGTCACGTGCAGCATCATGAGGATTCAGCGGGAGTTTCTGGACAAGGGCATTGATTATCTCAGGCCTATGGTGTTGCGCGATGTTGCGGAGGATGTGTCTATGCACGAATCAACCATTGGGAGGGTGACCACTCATAAATATGTATATACTCCTCAGGGCGTTTTCGAGTTAAAGTATTTTTTCAATACAGGCATCAAGCGCATCGGTGATGACGACATCGCTTCGGAAAGCATCAAAAATCGAGTCCGCACCCTCATTAAAAACGAGGATACCTCCCGCCCTTACAGTGACCAGACTATTATGGAGATCCTTCGAAAAGAAAATGTGAACATTGCGCGCAGGACTGTCGCTAAATATAGAGACATGATGAATATTTTGCCGTCCAATAAACGTCGAAAGAGCTTTTAATTTTTATTTGCTGATCAGCCGAATCAACAGAAGGCGAAAACACTGGGCCAAGCCGTGGGAAGGATGGTCGATAATAGGCCGCCGAAGCACACTAGGCCCTATTAATTATTGAAAAGGAATTGCGGTGAGGTGAGTTGCAATGCAAGTTTCCGTGACATTTCGACACATTAATAGCCAAGAAGCGCTGAAAGATTATGTTTTTGAGCGTGTTAGCCGCGTGAAGAAATACTTAGACAATCCTCTGGAAGCTCAGGTGATTTTATCTGTGGAAAAATTTCGGCACATCGCAGAAGTGAGTATTTTAGGCGATGGTTTTACCTTCAACGGAGAGGAATCATCAGGGGATATGTTCTCTGCAATTGATCTGGTCATGGACAAAATCGAAAGCCAGGCGAGAAAATATAACAAAAAAATCCGGGAGCACAAGTCCAATACCAGCATTAAGATCGACTTTCAGGCAGAGCAGGGGATGGAGGCCGATAGCTTTGAAGAGGACCATGACCCGATCATAATTAAGAGCAATAATTTTTTCGCTAAACCCATGGGCGTTGACGAGGCCGTCATGCAATTGGAGCTCATTGATAACAATTTTCTTGTCTTCACTAATGCCAGCACAAAACGCATCAACGTCATTTACAAACGAAAGGATGGGCACTATGGACTGATCGATCCAAATCAGTAAGCCCTGATGGTCCTGGAGGCGGCGCATAATGAAGATTCTGGAAATTCTTAGTCCAGAGACAATTGCACCCCATTTAGTGGCGCAGTGCAAGAAAGATGTATTGGAGGAGTTGGCAGAGGCTTTGACCCATCGATACCCCGAATTGGATCGGGGTGCCGTGGTGGAAGTCCTATTGGAAAGGGAGCGCCTTGGGACCACCGGCATCGGCGAGGGAATAGCCATTCCCCATGGAAAGATGAGGGAATTGACGGAACTTGTGGCCTCTTTCGGACGGAGCTTGGAGGGAGTTGATTTTCAGTCCATGGATAACCGGCCGGCTCATTTGTTTTTCCTCCTCCTGGCTCCCGAAAACTCGGCTGGCGCCCACCTGAAAGCCCTGGCGAAGATTTCACGTATGCTAAAGGACAAAACATTTTGTCAAGAGCTCATGAATGCCGGGACGGCCGAGGAGATGTTCCAGATAATTGCCCATGAAGATGAGAAGCTTGGCCCCTGAAAGGTCGCGCCTATATTAGTTGAGGCGAGACCTTCGAGAAGCAGATTTTAAGGTGCTGGCTACCATGAGGCGAAAAGTATACATTCACTTTTTTAATTTATAAGCCTGGACAAAATCTCTGGAAAGACTCTTGAAAAGCATCCGAGTGATCATTATCACTGGGCTTTCCGGTTCGGGGAAGAGTACTGTTGCCAAAGCATTGGAGGATATCGGTTATTTTTGCGTGGACAACCTGCCCGTGAACCTCCTTCCTAGGTTCCTTGAGCTCATGAACACCAAAGGGAGCGACATAACCAAGGTCGCCTTGGTTATGGACACACGATCCCGGAATTTCTTGGAAGAATACGGCCGGGTTTTTCGCCAGGTTGAAGATTCTGGCATACTTCTGGAGATCCTCTTTCTTGAGGCCTCGGATGATGTTTTGGTCAATAGATTCAAGACGACTCGACGGGTGCACCCTGTAGCCACTGGGGGATCGGTGCGGGATAGTATAATGCTTGAAAGGAAAAAGTTTAAGGAGATCCGCCATAAGGCCAATTGGGTTCTGGATACTTCAGTCCTGTCCGACCACCAGCTCAAGGAGCTCATCGTCAAACGGTTCTCCGAATTGGCCGATGGGGCTCGAATGATAATAGACCTGCTCTCTTTCGGTTACAAGTATCAGATCCCTTCCGATGCTGATTTGATTTTTGATATCCGATTTCTCCCGAATCCCTTTTTCGTCCAGGAACTCAGAGGCTGCACGGGTCTGGAAGAGCCGGTGGCTCGATATGTATTGGAAAATCCCATAACCCGCGAGTTCCTTCAAAGGCTCACAGGCTTTATGGAATTCCTGCTGCCGCTGTATGAAAAAGAAGGAAAGGCATACCTAACGGTTGCCTTTGGATGCACCGGTGGCAAGCATCGCTCCGTGGTGATCATCAACCATCTGGAGGGCCAGCTTCGAAAAAAAAGGTTCATGGTTCGTACTCGCCATCGTGATATTGATAAAGTTTAGGGGGTTTCCATATGATCGGTGTTTTAATTATCGCCCATTCCAATCTTGCCGGAGAGCTGATCTCGGCTGCAGAACATATCGTGGGAAAAATGGAACACGTCGTTGGGGTTGACGTCACACCGCATCAGAGTGTTGAACAACTGCGGAACCAGATTGCTCAGGCTATTAAGGTCGTCAACAAAGGAGACGGTGTTGTGATCCTCACCGATATGTTCGGAGGAACCCCATCAAATATCAGCCTCTCTTTCCTCGAGCATGATAAAGTTGAGGTGGTGACGGGTGTTAACCTTCCCATGGTCGTCCGGGTGGCTACTTATCGGGGTGATCAAAAAAACTTAAAGGAGTTGGCGCGGCATATAATGGGATATGGCCGGGATAACATATACTTGGCCAGCGAACTTCTCCAACAAAAAGACAACAAATGTTAAAATATCCATGAGCAGAAAAAGATAAGATCTATCGCGCCCATTTCGGTTGCCTTCTTTGCACTTCCCGGGGATGTTTGATGAATGTGGTTCTGGTAAGAGTAGACGATCGGTTAATTCACGGGCAGATACTCGAGTCTTGGGTTCCATTTTATGGAGCCACAATGCTGATTGTTGCTTCTGATAGGGCTGTCGGAAATTTAATCCAGTGCACGGCAATGAGACTGGCGGTGCCTGAGTCTATTGATCTCCTGGTTGAGGGAGTGGATCAATTGGCCCACGAAATGAAACAAGGTCAAATTCTGGGAGATCGGGTCATTCTGCTCGTGGAATCCGTGCACGATGCTCTTCGCATTTGCCAGAAAGGGTGGATTTTCTCGCGACTGAATCTTGGCAATCAGCGATCTTGTGAAGATGGCGTCCGTATAAGTGATTCCGTTGTTCTAGATTCAACGGCCATGGAAGAGTTGGAAAAACTTTATGAATTTGGCGTGGAGATAACAGTCCAAAGCGTGCCTAGCGATCCTCTAAAAATATGGATGAGGTAATAAGTGGGGCTGGGAAGTTCTGCATGCCGGATCGCACTGATCAGCATTGTTGGAAGTTTTATTCGATTGGGCCATTGCTCTGTTGATCAGTTCATGATCTTTTGTCCGCTGGTTGCAGGAACTGCTATCGGGTTTTGCCTGGGAGAGGCCCAAGAGGGAATGTTCATAGGGGCGTTGCTGGAGCTGCTATAGATTCACGCCCGTCCCGTGGGAGACGCGCTGCCGGGGGATGAAACCCTCGCCACTATAGCCATCACAGCCGCTAGTTGATTGGCAATCAAGCAAAGCGGCAGTGCTATCCAGGAAGTGATGATCATAACTTTACTGCTCTTCCTGTTTGTGGCAAGACCGGGCCGCAGAGGGGAAATTGCTATTCCAAACTGGAATGATTGACGTATCCTGTTTGCCAGGCAAGGTTCACAACCAAGGAACCTCTCACTTCTTGGCAGAATCCCCATCCGTACTGTGATTCGCGATTTGTTTCTGGTGGCTTCTCCTTTTAATGATTATTATATCTCTGAGTTCAATAATGGTCCCATTGTTGTATAGCATAACGCCTGTCAACATCCGTACCGACTTACGAGTTTTATACTTTGTCTTGCCGATGTTGGGGGGCGCACCGTTACTGACAACTGCAAAACCCCTGGACTCTATTCACCTGTTTTACACAGCATTTATGGTGGTAATGGTCATTTTGGAGACTCTATTGCCTTGAGTTGTAAGATAATCCATCATGAATTCTCCTGACAAAACAAATGAGATTATTATCCGGCCGATGCAGAGAGAGGATCTGCCCGATATTATTCTCATCGAGAACGCTTCTTTCCCATCCCCATGGCCCGAGAGGTTGTTTATAAGGGAGATGGTCAACCCGGTCTCCAATCTTTTTGTGGCAATAGCCCCGGGCTGGGGCGGCGACCTGGTGCTGGGCTACATTGCATGCTGGCTGGTGGCCAACGATGTGCACGTTCACAATCTGGCCGTACAAACTCATTTCAGGCGGCGAGGAATCGCCTCGGCCTTGCTTGATTACGTGCTTTCATATTATCATCACCAGGGGGCACAAAATATCTATCTTGAAGTGCGAGAACAGAACTGGCCGGCTCAGGAATTATACAAAAAATTCCAGTTTCGCCCGGTTGGCCTTAGACATCGGTATTACTCTGATACGGGGGAAGACGCTATCGTCATGCAGCGCCCCATTTTGACGAATATCAGTGGCAGCTGAGAGATGCATCAGCCCATTGAGATAATAATATGCGATGCCGACGGAACTGCAATTTCATCCCGTCTCAAAAAGAGGCTGTTGCGCAGTACCTACCGAAACTCTGCGGATACCAGCTCAAGGCTTCTAAAAGCGAATGATCCCCGCGACAAATCTCGCCTCGTGCTCATTCTCCCTCTCGTGATGGACAAGGTGTGTCGGGATTCGGAGCTTGCCAATGTCCTTCAAATTTGTGTGGAGCGTGATTACGCGTTGAAGATTTACATTGACGGGCTGAAAGTCATATTTCAGAAACCACTTCAAAAATGGGAACCTCCTCCATATCGCATCCTGCTGGTAATGGGAAAAGTTTCCCCGGGACAACGCCTGTGTTTGGAATATGATCATATGTTTGCCGACTCACCATTGTTCATCCAATGCTTGAAACAGGGAGCCTCCGCTTTTCTGGCGAGAAATCTGTCTGAGGTCGTGGCCGAGTTGAAAAAAGAGATTAGGGGCGTGCTTTTTGACCTTGATGGAACCTTGGTGAACTCCTTTCAGGCCATCGAGGCTTCCTATCGCTATGCTTTCTCCCGCCTTGGCCGCAATGCCTCGGGTTTGATTGAGGTGATGAGGGGCACGGGCCGCGACCTCCGCGAAATCCTCCTCCTCCACCTTGGCTCACCTGATGTGGACGAGGGGGTCCGCCTTTTCAGGGAGCATTATAAAAAGGTTTTCCTTAAAAAGTCTTACCCCATGCCCGGATCCCATCCCCTTTTGAAAGAGCTTGAGAATTCAGGGCTCTCGCTAGGGGTTGTAACTAACAAACGAGGTAATTATGCCCGGGAGCTCCTTGCACACTTCGGCATGGCACGTTATTTCAAGGTAATCCTGGGCGCAGAGGATGGCTTCGCCCCCAAGCCTGCACCTGACATGCTTTCTGCGGCAATTGAAAGTCTTAGAGTGTCACCATCGCAGGTGGTCTATGTGGGTGATTCGCCCATCGACGTGGAGGCAGGTCGACGCATCGGCATTGACGTATACTGTCTGGCCACAGGTTACCACTCTCCGGAGGAATTGGCGGCGGAGAAACCGCGTCGGATCCTCCTTAGGCCCTCGGAGTTGGTTAACGTCCTTCGGGCGTGCCCTTATCGCTTTACTCCTCGGTGCCGGTAACTTTCTTTTCGATAAAAGCGTAAGCGCTATGATTGTGGATGCTCTCGAAATTTTCCGCCTCCACCGCGTACCAGGGAAAATCTTTCACCTGCTCCAGTTTTTGTGCCACGGTACGCACCACGTCCTCAACAAACATAGGGTTGGCGTAAGCGCGTTCAGTAACGTATTTCTCGTCTGGCCGCTTTAAAACAGAATAAACCTCAGCGCTGGCGGAACTCTCGATGAGTTTAATGATATCCTCGATCCAGAAGAAACGCTTGAAGCGCAGGGTAACCGTCACACGCCCCCTCTGATTATGAGCGCCTTGGGAGCTGATTTCCCGCGAACAGGGACACAGGGTAGTAACAGGGGCAGTGATCTCCACCTGAAAGTCCTTCTCACCTTTTTTGGAGCAGATGAATCGACATGCATACCCCATCATGCCGGGCGTTCCTGTAACAGGGGCGGCTTTCTCGATGAAATAAGGGAAGGCAACTTCGATGTGTGCCGATCGCGCATCCAGGCGTTCCACCATGTCATCTAGAATGTGGGAAAACGTGTGGATGCTCATGTCTCCCCGGTATTCATGGAGGATCTCCACAAACCGACTCATGTGAGTCCCTTTGAAATGACGCGGCAGATCAACGTACATGTTGATCTTGGCCACTGTGTGCTGCGTTCCATGATTCTTGTCCAGCACGCGGATAGGATATTGGATGTCTTTTACCCCGGCCTTGTCGATATCGAGATCGCGGTGATCACTCTGGTTTTGTATATCTATCATTCTTTTTCTCCAATATAAGCAGCGGCGCAGTCCTCCGATTCCCAGACAATTACTCGATGCAAATCTGCCTTTCTTCCCAGGTACTCCCGGAGATTCTCGAAGATATACCAGGCCACATTTTCTGCTGATGGAGGCAATCTGTCAAAAGGTGGGGTTTCATTCAGGCATCGGCCATCAACCCTACTGATGACTTCCTCCAGAATGCCTTTGAAAAAGCGGAAGTCGATGGCCATTCCCGCCTCGTCCACCTCCCGGCTCCGGGCTATAGCCTCCGCCCTCCATGTGTGTTCATGCATATCCTCCCATCCCTGCCCCGAGCATAGCAACCGATGGCTGGCTGTGAAACGGCAGATGACGGTGATCTCATACAATGCTCGTCCCGTTCTCTTGCTGATTTTCATCAGCCCACCAGGATGAGTCTTATGTCCATTACGTTGGTCCGGGTAGGTCCGGTGATCAGGAGGTCGCCCAACGCTTGAAAGAATGGATAAGAATTATTATCTCTCAGATCTTGACGGTGATCAAGCCCCAATTTACGTGCGCGAATCAAGGTGGCACCATCCACCCATGCGCCGGCAGCGTCGGTGGGCCCGTCGGTACCATCAGTGCCCGCGCTGAGGATCAGTAAATCTTCGATCCCCTCGATAATTGGAGCCGCGGCCAGGGCAAGCTCCATATTTCGCCCGCCCAGACCTCTGCCGGTCATGGTAACGGTGGTTTCTCCTCCTGAAATGACACATGCGGGGGGTTGGAGGGGATTCCCCGTAGTTCGGATTTCGCGGGCAATGGCGGCGTGCATGCGGGAGATCTCCCGGGCCTCACCATCGATACTTGATGAGAGGATCAGGGTTCGGTAGCCACGGGTTGCAGCCTCTTGCGCTGCTGCCTGGAGAGCCATTATGTTGCTGCCTACTATCCGGTTCAACACCCTGGAGAAGACAGGGTCCCCTGGCTTTGGCGTTTCGGGGACTCGGCCAGCAAGACCTTGGTGCATGTACTCAATGATTGATCTGGGAGTCTGATTCATTAACTTATATTTATTCAGCACGGCCATCATATCAGAGAAAGTGGATCTATCGGGCACCGTGGGACCTGAGGCGATGACATCCAGATCGTCTCCGATGACATCGGAAAGGATCAGGTTGACCACAGGGGAGGGGTAGGCGGCTCGAGCCAGTTGCCCGCCTTTAATCCGTGAAATGTGCTTCCGCACCGTGTTGGTCTCTCGGATGTCGGCACCGCAGGCAAGTAGCAATCGGGTCATCTCTTGTTTTTCTTCCAGCGTGACCCCTTCTACGGGAAGGGGCAACAGCGCCGATCCCCCGCCGGACAAAAGACATATAATGAGATCTTTTTCGCCCGTCTTACTGAGCACTTCCATTATATGCTGTGCTCCCGCCAGGCCAGCCTCATCAGGAACAGGATGACCCGCCTCATAGATCTCCGTCCGCTCCAGGGGCTCGCCGTGGCCGTATTTAACCACCACCGCCCCCCCTGCCACCCGACGGCCTAACAATCCTTCCACAGCCCCGGCCATGGGGGCGGAAGCCTTGCCCCCTCCGATAATGAAAACCCTGTGGAATTGATCAAGATTCAGTTTTTCATCATCTCCAAGGGCCTGTTTTAACAACAATACGGATTCTTCTATGCGCAGGTGCCGCTTTACGGCTTCCCCGGGGCTGACGGCCTTGATGGAGGCCTCAAAGATGGCCCGGGAATCTTCTCGCAGGCGAAGCAATATTTCTTCCATGCTTAAATCCTTGAAATGATAGCATCAAGAGTATTAGAGTTCAGCCCGGCAAAAAATTCGTTGTGTGTTAAATACAGCAAGCTGTATGCGTTGTCAATGGATTTGAACTATGAAATGAAGCACAGTTCCAAACTGATAGTGCGAGTTCCGATCAGGTGAAAAAGATGTTGTCATGATCAAGAGGGTGTGATACGCTCACAATAGTCTAAAGTTTCACACTATCTTTTGTTAATTGCTTGTTTTAGTCGCAATTATAACTGCTAAAATTTAGCAGATGAATCTAAGTCGTGTGAAATATTTTTTCCTTACAGTTGTATGCTGCGCCTTTTCGCTGTTTCATATCTATACTGCTTACTTCGGCGTTCTATCAGGCACACGGCAGCGAATCATCCACCTGACTTTCACCTTGTTCCTGACCTTTTGGATTTACCCGTTTAAATCTGGAAGTCGATCAATTCTGGATCGGGTTTTTTCTGGGAGCTTGCTTTTATTTAGCGTGGCGGCTTGCCTTCACATTTTTAGATTGGATCCTGTGCTCCCCTTACGGGAAGGAGAAATTTACCCGATTGACGTATTTTTCGGCCTGATCGCAATTCTTGCAGTACTGGAAGCAACCCGTCGAGTGACCGGGTGGCAACTACCGGTCATTTCGTTTCTCTTCATGGTTTATGCCTATATCGGACCGCACTTGCCCGGGATATTTGGACATCGAGGATTTCCCATATCCCGCATCGTCTATGTGGTATATCTCACTACAGAAGGAATCTTCGGAATGGCTCTTTACGTATCCTCCACATTCATCGTGCTGTTCATTATTCTGGCTGCATTTCTGAAGGAAACAGGAATAGGTGAATTCTTTATTGATATTGCTTTCGGATTATTCGGGAGGGTTCGGGGCGGTCCGGCTAAAGTAGCTGTTGTGGCCAGCTCATTCTTCGGGACTTTCAGTGGGAGCGCCCTGGCCAATGTCACTGGAACAGGAACTTTTACCATTCCACTAATGATACGTACAGGATTTACCCCCCAGTTCGCCGCGGCCGTGGAGGCCGTGGCATCCACCGGCGGGCAATTCATGCCGCCCATCATGGCCTCGGTTGCATTCGTCATGGCTGAGATATTAGGGATCAGCTATATCAAAGTGGCAATTGCTGCTGTCATTCCCGCTATCTTGTATTATACCGGCATCTTTGCCCAGGTGGATTTCCGTGCGGCCAACCGAGGCCTCAAAGGAGTGTCGGGGGTGGGGCTTTCCAAAGTAATAAAAAGCATCAAGAGCAATGGTCATCTTCTGCTTCCTCTGATCGTTCTTATTTACGTGTTGGGGATCAAGCAGCTCACTCCCATGAGAGCTGCCTTCTGGACCATCATTAGCACCATCGTTGTGTCCATGGGGCGTCGCAGCACCCGCCTCAGCGTGCCCAAGGCTTTGGAAGCCTTGAAAAACGGTGCTGTGGGTGCCCTCTCCGTGGCAACAGCATGCGCCAACATAGGGATCATCGTTGGAGTACTTATGCTGACGGGTCTGGGTCTGAAGCTCTCCGGTATGCTGGTGGAGATCGCTCGGGGCAGCCTCTTACTTCTTCTGATGCTTTCAATGGTCACCTCTCTGATCCTTGGCATGGGGGTCCCCACGCTGGCCGCTTACCTGGTTCTCGCCCTAGTGGTGGCTCCCGCATTAATAAAGATGGGTGTCATGCCCATAGCGGCCCATCTATTCATGTTTTATTTCGGAATTATTTCATGTATCACGCCCCCTGTGGCCCTGGCGGCATATACAGCCGCTGGAATCTCGGGATCGGACCCTATGAAAACGGGCTACCAAGCCGTTAAATTGGGCATCGCAGCTTTTATCGTCCCATTCCTCTTCGTGTATCATCCCGTTCTCTTGATGGATGGCCCTGTCTGGAATATCCTCCAGTCATCCCTGACAGCCATCACTGGTGTTGTGGCACTGGCAGGCTCGTTGGAAGGGTACTTTATGGGGAGACTGCCCATAATCCTCCGCATGGTTTTATTCTTCGGCGCTTTAACCTTGATCCACCCGGGAGGATACTCGGACTTGACGGGTCTCGGCGTTATCGGGTTCATTATGGTATTACAGCATTTGAAGGGAAAAAAATCATTGTCCAGCGCTAAAGAGAAAACCCCGGAACTCACAAAGGTTGGCACCTCAGACCCATGAAGCTTGAAATAATCGATCACATAAGGGCTTACGGGCAACCCAATTTTAAGAATGCAGTACAATATAGGTTAAACCACTACCTGCTATTGCAGGTAGTGGTTTAATACTTTGAGCATCAGGAAGTTTATCTGGCCATTTATTCATCTAAAACCTATTTCATCATCCCATGTTCTTTATAATACTTCTTAGCTCCGCGGTGGTATGGATATACCTCAAGGCCTACAGCGTTTTCCCTTTTGAATTCAGCAGCTTTCGGATGAATTTGTTTTAATTCGTCGTTGTGAGTAAGAATAACATCCAGCAACTTATATACCAGGTCAGGATCAACGGAGGCGGTGGTGCTCAATGTGACGGATGTCTGCAATGTTTTTATATCGCTCTTTTGGCCTGGATAGGTATTTGCCGGGAGCTTCCCTTTAAAAAAGTATGGCCGATCTTTCGTTACAATCTCGGCCTCTCTGTCCTGAATTTCTATGAAGCGGATTTTTTTTGTGGTCGTGAGATCCGTTACTGATACTGTTGGCGCCCCTCCCCAATAGACTACTGCATCAACGTTCCTGTCGCGCAATGCATTCATCTGTTCCGCAGGGCGGTGCACCACCGATGAATAATCTTTGTCTTTAAGATTGTATGCATCCCTTATGAATGGCCACCAGGCCTTAGCTACTGGACCGATAGCAAGGTCTATTTTTTTCCCCTTAAAATCAGTAACCGAGCGGATGGGTGAGTCTTCATGCACAAGGATATGCAGGGTGGTTATATATCCGTACATAACCAGACGCAAACCTTCTAATTTTTCCTTGCTGTCTTTGAACTCCCGTAATTTTCGATAAGCATGATAACCCGTCTCGGCTGAAACACATGCAAATGTTTGTTCACCTCGTGCTAAACGTTTGCAATTTTCGATACTACCGCCCGATATTTCCGAAGTAGCACTAATCCCCGGAATGTTTTTTTCAGCCAATGTGGCCATACCCGATGCAACCAGATAGAATGTTCCGCCAGTCCCACCCCCTCCAAAGACGAGATATTTGGTATCCGCATTTCCATGCCCAATTGTGATTATAATAAAAATGGGCACTAATAACGCACAAACAAAAATCTTTTTGATTTCCCATCTACCCATAATTTTCTTCCTCCTTTAAATGGTTATTTATGTGACACTCAAGCCTGACACTCAAGAAGTTTATATTCCTATTTATCCCAGACAATATGCAAAATGTAAGGTTAAGCTTTTTCTCAGGTTTTAGCTATTTTTTTAGCATGTTCAAGTCGTTCCTGTGTCAAGCCTATAATTTCCTTCGTTTCTGGATCTAAGATTACACCATAATCTTCCTTAGCACTTTTTATGGAAACAATCCCATTTAGAACATCAAGCTGAATAGCACCTATATCCCTTTCCAATGGATTGCCGAAACCGCCCCCCCCGGCAACGAATTGAGTCACTGCTTCACCTTTAGACAGGAACTCTATATCTCCAATAGAATAGGGTAAAATTTTTTCAGTTGGTTTACCTACGTTGATGATCCATTTCCCACTTTTTCCGGGCTTTCCACCAAAATAACCCTGAGCTGGTATTTTTGCTCTCTGAGAGGTATGATGGAACTGGGGATCATCCCCAAGAATTTTGTAACTCAGTATTTGTCCTAATCCCCCTCTAAATTTGCCAGGACCTCCCGAGTCTTGCCAGAATTCACGCTGAAGATATATCGTTGGTGAACATGTTTCAAGCGCTTCGATGGAAGGGGTTGGGCAGTTAGTCATATTGCATGACATGACATTCAATCCATCCTTATCAGAACGTGCTCCAATCCCACCAGCTACAACTTCGCCCCACATAATTCTTCTTTTTGTATCAGGGTCAATCGCATTACAATAATTATAAGTACATCCGCATGAGTTAGCTATAACCTTTTCTCTCCTAACCGGCGCAAGAGTGTCGATAATTAAATCCACTAACGCATGCATCACCACCATTCTTTGAAAACATGCCGCTGGTAATTGGCAATTCACCAAGGTACCTTCTGGGGCCAAAACATGAATGTTTCTGTAACATCCTTCGTTACTTGGAATTCGAGGGTCGGTGAGTCCCCTCATTGTGTAGCATGTGGCACAATAAGTGGCCGAAAGAGGAGCATTTATAGGGCCTGCTATCTGTTTATCCGTGCCGGAATAATCAAAAAATATATCACTCCCCTTGACTGTTATTGAAACTTGAAGTTTATAAGGACCTCCTTTGGCACCATCTTCCAAGATTGTGCTCATGCCATGGTATGTTCCATTCGGAATTTTTTCTATTTCTTCACGGGTCCATCTTTCAGAATAATTCTTGAGTTCCTCAATACACTGGATGAAGGTATCCTCACCATATTTTGATATGAGTTCAATAATTTCATTCGTTCCAATTCTACAAGCTGAACTCTGAGACCTCAGGTCATTTTCAATAAGATCAGGAACTCGTGTATTATTTAGAATCATACGTAGAATGTCTTCATCAAGTTTTTCTTCTTTAAATAATTTACAAGGGGGTATTCGAATACCTTCCTGCCAGATTTCCACTCCCCACCCTCTCGTTGCCATCCACATAGCGCCCAGATCAATATGATGAACCATTAGAGCACAAAATCCTACTAATTTATTATCGAGAAAAGCAGGAGCATAAGCAATTATGTCCCCAGTGTGATGACACGCAAAAGATTTCCCGCCTGCATAAGGATCATTTGTAATGATTAAATCTCCTTCATTTAGTTTTTCAGGTGGATAATAGTGAGTTAGAATGGTTTCTAAACAAGGACTTATACAATGCAAATGGGCGGGAACATGAGCGGATTCAGCAATCAGCTTAGCATTCCTATCAAAAATCGCAGCACTGCAATCTTCCATTTCTCTTACTATAAAAGAACAAGCAGATCTAATTAATCTCGCTGTCATTTGTTCAGCGATGGCAGTCAGGCCATTATACACAAGTTCTGATGTTATCGGATCTTTCATTATTACCTCTTTCTAAATATTTATGATTAAATTACCATATTCGTTAATCCTAATCGATTGGTTAGGAAAGACAAGAGTCGTCGAATTAGCTTCCTCTATTACAGCAGGCCCTTTTAAGAAACATTCAGGAACCATCTTATCTCTAATGTAAATAGGTGTTTTTATAAATTCATCCTCAAAAAAGACCTTTCGAAAATTATCAGGAGTCTTGTTGTTGAAGGTCGGTGCTGAAAAAGATTTTAGTTTTGGGATATTGGGAATCACTGGCCTTACAGTAGCCGATAAACGAATGTTCATAATTTCTATATCAACATTCATTGTATATCCATAATTCATTAAGTGTGCTTCATTAAATGCATTCCTTATTCTATCTTGTTTAAAATCGGATATCTCGCCGCTTACCGGTACATTTACCTCATATCCTTGCCCTAAATATCGCATATCAAGTGATCTTTTATATATAATTTCTCGCATATTTATTTTTTGATTTTTAAATATTTCAATGGCTTTTTGCTCCATATTTTTAAAATAATTTATCATATCCTCTGATGCTATCTCTTGTATTCTTGTGATTTTAGTAATCACATAATCTTCCTGAATAGGTGCGATTAAAAGCCCCAGAGCTGACAATGTTCCAGGTGAAAAAGGTATTATCACCTCCTTAATTCCTATCTCCTCCGCAATTCTTGCTGCATGCATTGGTCCGGCTCCCCCAAAAGCGATCAAAGAAAAATCTCGGGGATCAAAACCTTTGCTTACAGTCACAACTTTCAATGCTCTGATCATATTCATAATGGCTATTTCGATAATCCCATTTGCCGCCTTTTCTAATGATATTCCAAGTGGCTCAGCTATCTTACTTT
The DNA here is from genome assembly GCA_964611635.1 of uncultured Thermodesulfobacteriota bacterium. Lineage (GTDB taxonomy): Bacteria > Desulfobacterota > JAFDED01 > JAFDED01 > JAFDED01 > JAFDED01. Next base: position 10,604 of record CAZTAS010000037.1, on the reverse strand, counting down.
TGATTGCTTCCGCCGCCAAATGCGGTATCAATTCTTTATCGCCTCCGAGGAAATCTTTGTAGTTTATCCGGCCTAACACAAGATTTGCATCAGTAATCGTAGGATCAATTCCCCCATAGCCATAGCAAGCGGGTCCAGGACGCGCACCTGCGCTTTTTGGTCCAACTTTTACCATTCCTCCCGGGTCGATCCATGCAATACTTCCTCCACCTGCACCAATGGTACTGAAGTCAATGGCCCTAATCTTAACCGGGTGACCATGTACTGCACTCGAACTGGTTAATTGAGGCTGGCCGTCCACCAAAGAAATATCGCAGCTAGTCCCCCCCATGTCCAGAGTGATAACTTTATTAAAACCAGCTAATGAGGCACTGAATATTCCTCCCAAAACACCGCCTGTGGGACCTGAGTGAGCTAGCTTTACAGGATGTTCTTCAGCCCTTTCAAAAAGGGATAATCCCCCAATGGATTGCATGATATAACAATCTAACTTCCCGTGATTTTTTATTAAGTCTTTCTTGAGTTTCCTTAAATGAGAAATCAACGCAGGAGCAGTATAAGCATCAATGACCGTAGTACTTAATCTTTCGTATTCCCTAAATTCAGGAAGAACGCGGCTTGAAATTGAGACAAAAATATTGGGTAATTTTTTTTTTAATACTGCGAATATTTTTTCCTCATGTGAATTATTTATATAAGAATGTAAAAGACAAACGGCAATGGAGCGGACCTCTTGAGAAGTAATTTTCTTAATGATTTCTTCTAATTCTTCGAGGTCTAACTCCTCAACAATATCACCCTGAGCATTAATCCTCTCTCTTATGCCGTATCTTAGATGACGAGGTATCAAAGATTTTTGTTGATCCATATAAAAATCGTAAATATTCCCTCTTCGAGCCGCTTTACCGATTTCTAATATATCAATAAATCCCTTTGTAGTTATCAATGCAGTTGAAAAATTTTCACCTTGAATAATCATGTTTGTAACAAGTGTCGTTCCATATACAAATTTGCCTATATTTTTATTTTCTAATTGTTCCATTTTAAAAATCTTTGAAATAGCATTCATAATGCCATCAATTAAATTCTCGGGAGTAGTTGGCACGGCAGCCGTTTTTATCAAACCCGTTTCTTGATCCAATAATACAATATCTGTATGGGTTCCGCCTGTATCAACCCCTATACTATATTTATAAAATTTCTCCATTGTTCCTTATTTCAGAAACTTTCTAATAATTTTGACATTCATTGTGGAGATTCTAAAATATTTTTTGGTTTATATTTTTTCCAAAGGGAGATATTGAAAATAATCACAATCAATTACGACAGGTAAAGGCAATCCTGGTTCTCTTCTATATATCCTCTGCAAAATTCCTTTTGATTTTAACCTCTGGTTACAATATAGACATCTTCTACCCGCAGAAAATTTAGTGATATCCTTCTTTCAGAAATTTCTTGAGGGTCTCTACGTTCATCCCATCAAGACCAAGTTCTACCAGGGTTCTACCTTTACTCCAATAATCTGTATTGTTCAGCACTCCGCAGAGGTGTATAACGGCATCAAAGGTAGGTGTTGGGATGCCCAGCAATCTGCCAATGGAAGAGATAAGAACCATGCCGATGGGAACGTCCTCTGTTATGTATCTAGTTTTTACGTCAAAAGGCCCCTTACTCCCAATCTTGCGCATGATATCCAATTGCTCATCCCAGGTTTTTTCATATCTCTTCTCAAAAATCTCTTTGGAGGATTTAGAAGGAAGATCCAGGCCTTTGAGTATCGCGGCGATTTCTCGATCCAGGGCATCAATGACCTTCTCCACGGATGGAGTAAAAGCCTCTTTGTACAGATAAAAATCCCCTTGACTAAACTCTATTCTGCTGATACTTAACAATGTTGACGCAGGATGCAGGATGATATTCGAGTTGCAGAGCCCAACCTCCAATGCATTATCCATCTTGAAACAAGATGGATAAATTTCCTGAAAGATTGGAAAAATCCAATCGATACTCTTACCGGGAAACGCACCGACACCTAAGAGGCCGAGCAAACGTGAGACATTAACGCTCGTGGGTCCTGTCTTTCTGCAAGCATAGGGTAAGGTCAGCACCTCAGCAATTCCAATCTGTGAATTCACACCCTTTTCATGGAATATCTTTCCGAAGAGGAGGGATCCTCCAGAGCCGGGCAATAGAAATACACACTGACCCGGTTTGACCACAGGAGCCAGCCAATTGGCCACCTCTTCATGAGCAAGGGCCTGAGTGACAACCATAATGGAAGAGCAATCCTCAATGCCCTCTTTGATGTTTGTTGTAATCAGACCTAACTTTGCGAATCCCGTTCTCGCGGCACCGGTTATTTCAATTCCCCCCCTTTCTCGGATAGCAACGATGTTGTTCTCAAAACGGGGCAGTTCATAAAGGGTGATTTCGAATCCCGCATGTGTTAAATCACCAGCCATTGCAAAGCCGCCATTGCCCGCACCAATAACTGCTATCTTCTTAGATCTCATTCTTAAACCCCTTTTCTGAAAATATATAGAATAATATTTAAGGAATCAATAAGAAATCAAAAGGAGCGTTAACCATAAACATGGAGATAGGTTGAAAACTGCACGTTTCTGATGCCTAGTGACTCTTTATTCTGAGTGTCGCGCTCAAACTGGTTTCCTAAGATAAGGATGTCATTAAATCCCGCTAATACAATTCCCTCCTCCCATCATGGGAAAACGAGGTCTTTTTTGGCCGTTCTATGCATGGCGCCATCCTTATGAAGAAAAGGTTAATGCCTGCGACCAAAATAACATCCAAGATTCAGTTCAATAGCTTCTTAAATTAAATGGCACAAAATAAAATTTGTGTCAACAAAATTTTCATGAGCAATGCTTTCTAAACCGAAGCATAGTTCCAAACTGATAGTTCGAGTTTCGATTAGGTGAAAAGATATTGTCACCAGAGATAACTTATGATACGCTTTTAATAGTTTCAAGAAATCTTCGGACCTGGCGATTTTCTTTAGTGCAAATGTGGGCCGCTGGCGGCTCAAGAAGGGTGATTAAAGATGAGAAATCTCTTGGTGATCAAATGGATCTTTTTGCTGATCCTTTTCACGGGGTTTGCCTCTGAAGCGGATGACAAAGTTTCTCAACTGGCCGTAGTGCCATTTGAAGTCCGAGGTCAGGAAGGTTTGGAGTCCCTTCGGGATGGTATCTACGACATGCTTTCCTCCAGACTGTTTGTGCCGGGGAAAATCCAAGTAATGCCCCGGGAGAAAACGACCCATGGTGCGGCCCATCCCGCATCTGCCACTGGTGCGGATTACATTGTAACCGGAACAATAAATGCTATTGGTAAACATTATAGCATCGACGCCCGGCTGGTGGATGTCAGGCAAAATCGAGCACTTTTAACCTCCTCATACGCTCAGAAAACGCTGGATGATGTGATCCCCTGGATCGAGCGATTTTCTCAGGAGATTCGAGACAAGATTGCACCACTGGGTGCCCTGGCTTCGGTTCCCCCGCCTATTCCTGGACAGCCGGGCCGGATTATTGCTCCAGGAGCCGGTGCCGTGGAGACGCCCAAAACCGAAGACCTGCTAAACCCTGAATTTATCCGTCAATTCAGAAGTAAAGCCCTTGTCCCGCAGTTCTGGAGAAGCCAGGAATTCCCCATCATCATTCGTGGTATGGACGTAGGAGATGTGGATGGGGACGGCCAAAACGAGACGATTATAACGGATGAGAGCAACCTGTGGGTCTATCGCTATCGTACAGGCAAGCTAGTGGAGATGTTCCATCATGGAGTGTCACATGGGGTAGAGTTTATTTCCCTCGATGTGGCAGATTTCAACGGCAATGGTCTGGCTGAGATTTATGTGAGTGCAATGGCCGGATATAGAATGGAGTCCTTTGTTCTTGAGTACGATGGGACCACATTCCGACCAATAGCGGAAAAGCTCAATCATCATATTCGCTTGGCATATGTGGGAAACGGACAGCCTTTATTGGTAGGCCAGAACCGCAGCATGGACTCCCCCTTTTTCGGTCCCATTTACCACCTGGAATGGCGTGGTCAAGAATTGAAACGGGGAGAAAACTTGAGGCTTCCATTGAATCCCAGCATTTTTACTTTTGCCCAGGCTGATATCATCTCCGGACAAAAAGGTAACTTGCTGGTTATTGATGCCAATGACAAGCTCCGGATATATGATGATAAAGGAAAGATGAAGTGGCGGAGCAAAGATTATTTCGGTGGTTCCCAGCGCTCTCGTGAGGAGATAGACGACTTCGAGGGTTCAGCTCAGGGGGTGAATATTAAAAAGTTGGCTTATTTTCCTCTCCGGATTCTAATTCGGGATCTGAACAGGGACAAGCAAACGGAAATTCTGATCAACCGCAATATCGAGGCCTTTGGCAAATTCCTGGAACGACTAAGGATTTACACTGGAGGTGAGATACATAACCTGGTCTGGGATGGCCTTACGCTGACCACAAGCTGGAAAACCCGGAAGTTCGATGGGTACGTATCGGACTTTCAAGTCAAGGACATAGACAATGATGGCCAGGATGAGCTTGTTATCGCTTTGGTTCTGCGAACCGAGTGGATTGACATTATAAAAAACCGAAGTGCAGTTATCGCATATGATCTGAATTTGCCCAGGCCGAGCCTGGGGAAAAAAACCATTGACAACAGCGGACAACAATAGTAGAAAAAACACAAAAGCAATAAGGCGGTGTAGCTCAGTCGGTCAGAGCAAGCGGCTCATATCCGCTGTGTCCGGGGTTCAAATCCCTGCACCGCCACCAAAGGTTATTTTATGGCCCGGAGTCATGCGTTTTTCCCGGGCCTTACTATTTTACCGAGCACTCTGATGATCATTTATCTGATCAAGCGGATTATTCTTATTATTCCCATCCTTCTGGGGATTACGCTTATCTCCTTCGTGGTGATCAACCTGGCGCCCGGTTCGCCCACAGATCTGCAGACCATGATGAACCCCGAGGTTGGGGCCGCAGTGCGCGAGCAGCTCCGGGCATACTACGGCCTGGATAAGCCGGTACATATTCGGTATCTAATCTGGCTGAAGCGCATCGTAAACCTTGATTTCGGCAAGGCCCTGGATCACCGGAATGTCATCGATAAGATTGCCGAGCGGATTCCCATCACTCTGACCATCAGCGGACTCTCCATACTTATCATCTTGTTGGTAGCCGTTCCAATTGGCGTTATTTCAGCGGTCCGAGAAGGCTCCTGGCTGGACCGGTCAATCACCGTGGTTGTTTTTGTGGGATTTGCGATTCCAGCTTTCTGGCTGGCCCTCCTGTTGATGATCCTTTTCGGTGTGAACCTGGGGTGGCTCCCCATATCGGGGATTCATTCGCTGGGGCATGAGAGCCTGTCAACGTGGAATAAGCTGCGGGATCTTGCTTCCCACCTGATTCTGCCCGTATTCGTTTCGGCCTTTGGCGGGCTGGCGGGCTTCTCCCGTTACATGAGAGCCAACATGCTGGAAGTTATACGGCAAGACTATATCGTCACGGCCCGGGCCAAGGGCCTTACTGAAAGCGTGGTGATATATCGCCATGCAATGCGCAATGCCCTATTGCCTGTAATCACTATTCTTGGGTTATCTGTTCCCGGTCTCATAGGGGGAAGCGTCATCTTTGAGACCATCTTCGCCATACCCGGAATGGGACAGCTATATTGGCAATCGGTCATGTCCAGGGATTATATGGTAATAATGGGAGGACTGGTCATAAGCGCGGGATTGACTCTGCTGGGGAATCTCCTTGCGGATATTTCTTATGCCCTGGTAGATCCACGGATCCAGATCGAGTGAATCAAAGGGGGCATAATCCATGTCTGACGGAGGCTCTCGCAAACTGTTCTTGCCCAGACTCCGGCGAAACCCGCTGACCCTTGCAGGAGGGATGGTGGTCCTGGCACTGATCCTGGTATCCCTGCTGGAGCCCTGGATACGCCCATACGATTACCGTGAGCATAACATGCGGGAGATCCTTCTCCCACCGAGTCCAAAGCACCTGATGGGAACCGATTCCCTGGGGCGGGATGTCTTCAGCCGCATGATTCGTGGAACGCACATCTCCCTGTTGGTTGGTTTCGTTGCCGTTGGGATTGCCACAGTGGTCGGGACATTTCTCGGATCCATATCGGGCTATTATGTTGGGTGGGTGGACCGCGTTATCATGCGCTTCGTTGACGTGATGCTGAGCTTCCCCTCGTTTTTCCTGATACTTGCAGTCATTGCTCTACTGGAGCCGAGCATCTGGAACATCATGGCGGTTATCGGATTGACCAGCTGGATGAGCGTGGCCCGTCTGGTGAGGGCCGAGTTCCTGAGCCTGCGCGAAAGGGATTATGTCGTGGCTGCCAAGGCGCTGGGCGCCGGGGATACGCGTATCATTTTCAGGCACATCCTCCCCAACGCTATGGCCCCTGTGGTTGTCTCATTCGTCCTTGGGGTGGCCGCGGCCATCCTTTTGGAATCGGCTTTGAGTTTCCTGGGGATTGGTGTTCAGCCTCCAGAGCCCAGTTGGGGCAACATCCTAACGGAGGGGAAGGACAACATCACCTTCGCTTGGTGGCTTTCCCTGTTTCCGGGCCTGGCCATCCTTGTGACAGTGATGGGTTATAACCTTCTGGGAGAGGGAATCAGAGACGCTATGGATCCGAGACTGCGGGGGTAAAGAACAAATCCTCTTGCTGTCATACTAATTATCCCGCTTTACAGGAGAGAAGCGCCTGCATTAGCCCCGGACCCTCCCCCAGCGAATTTCATCCATCATCTGGAAAAGATCGTGCACGGCCTCGGGGCGAATGAAGATTCTCACGCGTGCCGAATACCAGGAAGTCGCCCTGAACCTCCCACTGCTCATAACAGTGCACTTTTTGGCCTGTCAGGATGAGTGGGTTTTCGGCATGGGCTCGCCTCATCAGATCGCTGATTTCTTCATCTCTCCAGGTGTATTCGTGCCAGGAGATAGCAATTCTGTCCAAGCCCATTTCCAAGGCGAGTCAGAAAAAGATGCAATCTAATAAGTAATATTACAGACTGTCTCAACTTACTATTTGGAGGTGGTCAATGAGAAGGATTACCAAGGCAGCGCCGCATTTTTCGGAGAAGGAGGTTTTAGAGAGAATCAAAGGGACGGTGGGCTTTTGGAGGGTCCAGAGATGGCTCGTGATATGGAATGGGTTGGTAGCCCCCCGCCCGGCGAATGAGATCGTCCTGCACACCGGCCTTGCCGAGCAAACCGTGCACAATTTGATCTGCCAATACAATCGGTTGGAACCTGAGGTCGTGGAAGGACCGGGCAAGGGAGGGCGCCGCAGGTCTTATTTGAGTCTTGAGCAAGTAGCAGCTTTCTTGGAGCCGTTCACAAAGAAAGCTCTTAGCGGTCAGATAGCAACGGCTGGAGAAATAAGGGAGGCGCTAGAGAGGCGTGTTGGGCACAAGGTCCATAAAACTACTGTGTATCGACTCCTCAAACGACACGGATGGCGTAAAGTCGCACGGAGGCCTTTTCATATCCAGGCCAAGAAAGAAGAGCGGGAGGTCTTCAAGAAAAATCCCCGAAAAAGTAAGAAAAATACTTGAACAAAGAGACCCGTAAGACAGCAGACCTGTTTTGATATGTGCCCACGAGGGGGGCCGTTTTGGCCGTATCAGCGATAACAGGCGGGCATGGTCGCCTCCGGGAGGCCAGCCAAGCTCACCGCGGCAAGTAATCAGAAGTTACCTGTATGCGTATGTGGCCGTATGCCCTGCCCGAGGCCAGATGAGGGCGTTGATACTGCCTTCTGGTAATACCGAAATGATGAACATATTCTTAAATCAGCTCTCGTAAGATTATCCTGATCATTTCATCCTGATGCTTCTCGACCAAGCCGGTTGGCACAGGCCGAAAAATTTGGAAGTTCCCGAGAATATAAATCATCTATTTCCACTTAAATCTGCTCCGTTCAACAACATCAATAACTCCCACTTAAATTTTTAAGGGCTTTCGAAAGGTTTTACCCTTATTCCCCACGTAGGGCGCGATGATATTGCTCCAACAAGTAGCCCTTATCCACGCCATGGTCTATAAAGTCCCAGGGGAAAAGCTCATCCTCGTCCCGGGCACGATAGACGTAAAAATCGGCGTTGATGTTGATCGCACGCAAGGCCCGACCCCAATCGCTAATCCGCATCGCCTCAAGCAAGAGCCTTCCCACCCGCCGGTCACCTCGGCTCATGAGAGCCTGGATGTAAGACCACTTGGGAACGTCATGGTGTACCTGTACATTTGGGGTGGACCGAAGATTTCGCCGAATAGATCTGAGTTTTGCCTTCAACACAGGCACTGATTCTAATGGATGCCATTGAAAAGGGGTGTGGGGCTTGGGTACAAAAGGACTTATGCTGAGGGTGATCTGGCCAATCCTGCCATGTTCCCTGGAACGCGTTACGAAAACATGTCGGATGCGCCTTACCAGGGAGGGTATCGCGTCCACGTCCGCAGTGGTTTCCGTTGGCAGCCCGATCATAAAGTAAAGGCGGATATTGGGGATGCCACCTTCCAGCAAGTAAGACACGGCCTGAAGGATCTGTTCGTCCGTGAGGCCTTTTCGAAGGACAGAACGCAGCCTCTCAGTTCCAGCCTCTGGGGCCAATGCTACGGTCCGGTGTCCGCTGGCCTGAATGCATGAGACCAAGCGCGGTGTTACCCGATCGGCCCTAAGCGAGGACAAAGATGCCTTCTTTCCTCGCCGTATGATCTCCTCGCATATCGCTTCCAGCCGCGGGTGATCCGAAAGAGCGGTGCCTATCAATCCCACGGTGTCGAGATATTCAGGGGCTTGGTTCAACGTATCCTTCAGCCTCTTAAATGAAACTATTCTCGGGGGTCGGTAAATAAAACCAGCAGCGCAAAATCGGCAGCTTCGGCCACATCCCCGCCCGGTTTCGATGAGAAACATTCGGCCAAACTCAGCTTTTGGACTGTGCAATTGGCTCACCGCTCCGCCGGAGCTCATGGCACACAAGCGAACAGCCTTCACCCGGGCAGGAGCCTTCCCCAGTGGTGTAAAGCCGCGGAGAATTCCAGATCGTGAATATGTTACTCGATAATACCGCGGCACATAGATGCCGGGCAGCTCAGCCAAGCAGGAAATTGCCTTTTCACGCTCCGCATTACCTCGAGCATGAGATACCAGCATTTCCAGCATCTGATCTATTATGGGTTCCGCCTCTCCCAGGACGAAGAGATCTATAAAATCAGCCAGCGGCTCCGGATTCAATGAAACGGCTACACCTCCGGCCATCACCACTGGATGATTATCACCTCGTCGTGAGCTCTCGGGAGGTATTCCATTATTAGAGAGAATATGGAGGACGTTGATAAAATCATTCTCAAAAGAAATGGAAAAGGCCGCTATGGAGAAAGTGTTCAGGGGCTTTCCGGATTCCTTTGACCGAAGGGGGGGATGGCTACCGCTGGCATCCGCATCTGATAAAAAAAAACGCTCGCAGACCACATCCGGATGATGATTCATGAGGCTGTAAAGAGCCTGAAAACCAAGATTGGCCATCCCAACGCGATACAAGCTGGGATATATCAGGGCAACGGGGAGTCGTTTGCTCCACGATTTGCGAATAACTCCCTTCTCCAGATCAACACGCAGCCGATTCCCCGCTGTGCGCCGCCTTTTGTCAATTCGCCCGGATGGCGTTTGGTTCCTGTGCCGCACCCATAACTCATCCATGTCCTTCACTCCAGGTTGGCACTGGCAAACATACATCACAACACGTTCCTTCCCGGCCCGTTGTAATTCCCGGCTTAATACGTGCGCTGAAATCGGGCGACAGGATCATCATTACAACTATTGAAAACCAACACTAATTTTAGGACACAGATTTACACACCGAGCTCCTGTAAGGCCGAGTTTTTTGGCGCACAGCGTTTCCAGCGGATTTAGGGCACATCAATCGGCCTGTCGTCTTAAAAAGGCGGGAATATCGTAATCAGCATCATCCATAACTGACTCATCTACCACCAACCCGATGCTTTTGGGCTCCTTGCTGGGGCGCACAAATCCGGGCTTTGCGGGCTCTTCGTCCTTTGCCTTTTCTTGCTGCTGTTTGCGTAAGAAAGTGGGGACATCCAGGTTTCCCGGTGCTTTTTCGCGCAGAACGTGGATACGATGAGCATCAGAGCGTTCTTTTTGCTGGATTTGCGGACCGAAGCCGGTGGCAATAACTGTCGCCCGGATCTCTTCCTGCATTGTATCATCAATGACCGCCCCGAAAATGATGTTGGCATTCTCATCCGCTTCGCGCTGGATTATGCTGGCAGCTTCCGTAACCTCATGGATTCCCAGATTGCTGGAGCCAGTGATGTTAATGAGCAAGCCACGGGCGCCATTTATGCTCTCCTCCTCCAGCAATGGGCTATGAATGGCTTTTTGTGCAGCCTCCTGCGCTCTGTTGTCACCTGAGGCTGTGCCTATGCCCATTCGCGCTTTTCCCATATGGGACATTATGGAGCGAATATCGGCGAAGTCCAGATTGATGAGGCCGTTAACAGTTATCAGGTCAGAAA
>CAZTAS010000036.1:0-34739 GCA_964611635.1 uncultured Thermodesulfobacteriota bacterium | reverse complement strand
ATAAGTATGAGGAAATGCCCCTCTTTGAATTTACACAAAAAGATTGACATTACCATTGACATTTTTCACTTGACAATTTATATAAAGGCAATTTATTTTTCCGCATGAGAGTCCTTATGTTGACTGCTTAATAAAATTTTTATCAATAAGTACAAATCAAGTAAAAAAATAATAATCTTAGCTTACTTCAATATCCTGGTGATTAGCGGAGCCAATTTTTTAAGTATTTCTTGGAAGAAAATGAACGAGCAAAATCCACACAAAGTTGAACGATACAAACTCGGTGGCATGGTATTTGAGAAGCGTTACTACGGTGACATAGTGCGTTTCTACCGAGATACCGAAGAGTTGACCATATCGCAGTGGAATGAGGCAATCAACAAGTTCTTCTCAATGGACCAGAAAGGGCACCACCCGAATCCTCTGGTGCGCTGGAAAGAGAAACATCGGCGAGAAAGATTTCTGAGGCTAATACAGGTGCCGGCGGGCGGTCACGTGGTGGATGTGGGTTCAGAGAGCGGGTATATCTCTGAGTTCCTGATGAAGAATGCTCGCAGGCTAACCTGCGTTGATATAGACATTAGGCTGCTGAAACTCGCTGAATCACGCCTGGGGCACGATCAGTTCCAATATGTTGTGGGGGATGTGAGCGCTTTGCCTTTCATCGAAGCATTCACGGACGTGGCAGTAGCAGCGGAGATCATCGAGCACTTGCCCGAACCACGGAGGGGAATCGCGGAACTTTTACGCATCATCAAACCAGGTGGGCGATTATCTGTGAGCGTGCCCAATGAACCTCTTGTGCTGTTTATCAAGCGCTGGCTGCGGCGGCTGGGGCTCGGCAGGTTTCTTGGCAGGCTGAGCCCGAACCTGGCAATTGGCCACCTGCACGTCTTCACCAAGCGGCTCCTTCAGGAACAATGCACAGGCATCGCCCACGTGGAACAACTCTTTTACCATAAACCATTTTGTCTCAACATCTTCGCGGTGCTCCGTCATCCACAAAGCAACAACAATCAGTGAGATGGATGAGGGCCATGCTGTTTGCAGTACTTGTAAATTCTGATAGTTAAGACGAAAGCCATAAATTTTTCTGACCGTAAGCGTGGAAACACAATGCTCCGCCGAAAGATCTCTACCCAGAGACTCGAAACTGACAAGGAATATGTCCATGATACCTTCGCGCTATAAAAACTGGCACAGCCTTCTTTTCTTCATCAGCCTGTCTTCCATTATAATACTCCAAATTATATGGATGAATCGCGATCATTACCCCCCATTCTGGGATCAAGCCTCATATTATTTAAATTCTCTTGAGGCTGGCAACTTTCTCTCAAACGAAGGTGCCAAAGGCTTTTTCAAGGCGATCCATGTGAACTCCTATCGGCCGACAGCGGTATTTATTGTGACCGGTTTTCTGGAGCGGATATTTGGTCATATCAAGGGTATCGGGCTGTTGGTAAATTTGATTTGCATGACGATACTGGTGCTCTCTGTCCGACAGATGGGTAAAATACTCGGTTCCGAGATGATGGGTAATCTATCGGGGGCGATGACGGCATGGATGCCCGCTCTGGTGGGATTTATCCGCGAGTTCCTCATGGATACCGCATTCGGCTGTGCCATTACGGTAGCGCTCCTATTTTGCTTCAAGACCAAGGGCTTTTCGGACCGAAGGGCCTGCTTGATCGGGGGATCGCTGCTTGGGTTAACTTTTTTGATAAAATCGGAAACGCCTTTCTATCTGGGGATCCCCATCGCACTGTACATTTTCTGGGTGCAGAAGAGCGATTTTTTTGATTTTGACCGATTAAGCCGATTATGGATTTCTGCCAAGCTGGCATTTTCTGTGCTCGCTCTTTGCTGTCTCCCCTTTCTGCCAGTGGTGATTTACAAGGCCGGCTTCATATCCATCGGAGAGTCATTTTATGGAAAGTTCCTTCAAAAAATATACGATAATCAGTTTTGGATAAAGTCAACTATAAGCCTTAATCTTTTTATGGCTTTTCTGTTCACCCTTTTATTCTCTTTAAGCTTTTTCCAGAGGCGAAAATGCAAGATAGCGGCTATCTGCTTGATTACCGTAGCGGGCACTTTGATCATGACTGACTTTGTAAGGGAAATAATTCTATCCAAGCGATACCTATTTATGGCCGCATTTCTCTGTTTTGTTTTTTATTTGTTTATGTGCAATCTTGTCCGGATACTGGTTTTTCGAATGGGGAACATTGCTTTATACATCTGGACAACAATGGTTGTGGCGGGGATCTGGACGATTCCCAACATCTCGTTCATCCATCGTCGATACCTGACCGCTGGGGCAAGGGCGGCGACGTTTTATGATTTGAGTGATCCCTGGTACGCCTTGCACAACATCTTGCGCTACCCGCTGGAGATCCCCTCTGACGGTACCTTGCCCTTCCTTTTCCTGCTGGCTCTGGTGGGCATATTAATTGTAATATTCAGGAAAAATAGAAGAAATATTTTATGGTGCGTTGCAACCGCATGGGTATTGGTCCCTCTGATTCCGCTGACCTATGCAAAGAGCGTCGGTGCGGTGATCCAGGCGACCCTCCCGTTTCTGGGAGGATACGCGCTCTTTGCAGCCCTGACAATTGAAGAAATCTCGTTCATGACTCCCCGGGTTGCTGCAGCGGTCTTTGCCGCATCCTTTCTATTTCAAGTATATGTGGTGACCTGTGCTTCATTTGCGCCATCTTTTTTCCCTGCTACACACTTGCGTCTATATTCTTATACCGGAGGTGCCAAACGACGGGACCTGACGCTACTCAAGAAAAATTATAGGTTTTTACGAAAGCCAAGTCCGCATGGGCCAAAGGATTGGGGGATTAACGGCCTGTTGGATTCCATAAACATGAATTTTCCTAAAGGGCATGGACTCCTTCTGGCCAACGACAAGATCATCAATTCCACTACTATCTGGCTGGAGGCGAACATTAGAGGTCTCACTTCTTATGGATTGAACCATATTTTCGGCGCCCCGGAAGAGGAAATATTCAAAAAGTTATTCGATTATGACTTCTGGGTTATTAAAACCGGGAACGAGGGACCACTCAAGAAATTCAACACGCCGATTGTCAATGTGGGGATGGAAATCCTCAGAGCCGGATCTTTCTACCGGAAAAGAATACGGATCGTTTTCGAACACCAACTGCCAGATGGCAACAGGCTCTATCTGGTCGATCCAGGGCATTATCTGGTCGATCCAGGCTATCGCTGGAAGATGGCAGAGCAGATGCCACATGCAAAAATTGAAGCACCGCCGGGCGGTAGCATCAAGCCCATGGGGTTTATGTTTGGAGGAAAATTATATGACGCGGTTTTCGCCCATCCGCCTGGTGGAAAAGATAAACAGACTTCTATCATGTTTGATCAACTGACAATTAAGCCCGGAGATGTTCTCAGCGGGATGGCGGCCTTCAGCCCACATACCTGGAAGCTGGGAAAAGGGGACGGGGTGCGTTTTGCCATATTGTTGGATTTGGACAAGGAAGGTAAAAAACATGTAATTTGGAGAGGGTGGCTAAACCCTTCTGAAGGAAAAGGGCTGCCGTATGTCCAAAGTTTTAGAATACCGCTGGAGAATTGGGTTTTACCGGAAGAGCCTTTCTCTTTGAGCTTTATAACGGACCCCGGCCCCAATGGAAACAATTACTACGATCATGGGTGGTGGGCGGATGTCAAAATCAGAAATGTTCATGATGCAGAGTAATTTCTTATTTTTATCTTACAAAATATCTATACATGATATCATAAATTTTCTGAGCGGTGTTTCCGTCGCCGTATATTTTTTTCCACTGATTCACGGGGGCACTGCATGCCCAATGGAAGGCTTCGACAATTTTTTTTCTGCTGGTACCGCATATCCTGTTGAACCCAAGCTCCACCAGTTCAACCCATTCGGTTTCATTGCGAACCGTCACGCATTTCTTTCCTGAAAAATATGCTTCTTTCTGAAGCCCTCCCGAATCCGTCACCACAAATGAGCATGACTTGAGGTAAGAGAGAATCTCAAGATATCCCATGGGATCGCGGAACTGTATGTTGCTGTGATTCAAAAAGCTTATTTTTGATAACATCTTTTTCAATCTTGGATGTGCGGGGAAGATCACTGGCATGGGTGCCTTTTCAAGGGCATTGAGAATCTCTCGAAAATTATTTTCATCATCGGTATTTTCCGCCCGATGAATGGTTGCCAGTATAAATGGTTCTAAGTTGGGTAAGCTCCGCACATCATTTATATGATGCAAAAAAACATCATACATGATGTCTCCCACAACGTAGACACCGTTGGTTATACCTTCCTTTTTCAGATTCCTGCGGGATGACTCAGAGGGACAAAACAGAAGCTCCGAAACATGGTCGGTCAGAACCCTGTTGATTTCTTCGGGCATTAAGCGGTTGTAACTGCGAAGCCCGGCCTCGACATGAATCACAGGGATATGAAGTTTAGACGCCGCCAACGCCGCGGCCAAGGTGGAATTAGTGTCACCGTATATCAAAACCGCATGATATTTATACTTCATGAGCACGCATTCAATCCCTTCAATCATATTGGCGGTCTGGCGTCCATGGGTATCAGATCCCACACCAAGGTGAAAACGAGGTTCGGGCACACCCATCTCTTTGAAGAATAATTGATTCATTCTGTATTCATAGTGCTGTCCCGTGTGAAGGATATCCTCTTCGATTTTTGCCTGGCTGCCCCGACCCGCCGTTTCATTGATGCACCGGCTCAGGGCCGAAGCCTTGATAAACTGGGGCCGCGCACCTACTACAGTTAATATTTTTGTATTTTCCGAAGAAATATTGGTTGATAATTTTTCAGGTTTGAGCTTTTTCATTTTATCTATCGGAAAATATCATTGGGATCGTGATATTTCATGTCTAAATTACATTAACGATCATTCCTGCTTAGTTTATTTCACATTAATCATTTCATGAAGTATAAATTTTTTTCAACCGCGTCCAAAGAATACCACCTGGAAGGAGGCTGAATATGAAAACTAGTCGATAAATTAACATTATTTCCGCTCCCGCGTCTGAGGCAGGCAATCCCGGAATCCATTGAAAAAGCAAGTGAAAGGCCGTCTCCCCGATACCGATACCCATTGGAGTCAAGGGGATGGCTGCGTTTATAGCGATTCCGATGGGGACAAGAAGGAAGAACTGTAGCATCTTTACGGAGGAACCAATCAAGGCACGGGCGACGAAATAAACAATAACAGCCATTAATATATGATTTGCCAGTGAAGCAAAAGCCCCTATCCCGAGAACTCTCTTCATAGATACTCCATGCTGAGGAACCCAGAACAGGTCAGTTATTCGATCTCTAATGAAGCCAGGCAAGTGGATGGCTATGGATTTAGCCCATTCCACGCGCTTTTCACCGATGATGATGTACATTGCGAAACAAGGTCCCACAATCAGCGCGAGAATTATCAACAGAATCCAGTGAGAACCAGGGAGTGCCCATAGATCAAAGGTAAACATAAAAGGAGAAAGCAGCCATGCAGATAGCGCAACAATTCCCATTGCCCACAGCCCTATCAGACGATCAAAAACCACGGAGAGCAAGATAGGAGACAACCGGCCCTCAGTGCTCTTGCCCGCGATTCCTAAACGGATAAGCTCACCTCCAGGTAAAAGTTGCATCATGAAGATTGAGCTCATGTTTAAGATGAAACAGTTGATATAGGTCGTCCTCGCTCCTGTTGAACGGATTAAGAAAAAGAATCTGCCGGAAGTAATCAGGAAGCAAACATACTGAAGAAATAACGCCGGGGCAAGCCAGCCCGGCTGGTGGAGCACGGTAAGAAGCCTGTAATCCAGGATATTAAGTCGCAAAAGCAGGCCAATCAACAGAAAGGCCAGAAGGTACTTGAGTGAAAATATCCACCGCCTTCGCCCAGAGAGATGCCATTTTGACTCCCTACCCCCAAAATCCTCATTTCTTTTCCGGGACGAATTTATGATCATTTTCATCCTGTGGCTGGGCATAATTAATATCAGGATATTACAAGACTTCCCCGCTCTTGCAAAGAAAAAAAGCCGGGGATTGATAGACTTGGCGAGCCCGAGAGTAAAAAAATGTGCGAGGGCATTAGTGCACGCTAATGGAGGCGATATTAATTCATTCCCCTATCTATCTTTCGAGGTCTTTATTATCTTGGTATGCCTTTTTCTGATTCCATGCAATCCTGGAGTGCAACTTAAAAATTTCGCGACGCAAACCGACTATTTGCAGCGACATTAAACCGAAGCAAAGGATAAGGATTCCACCAAGGAACAGTATCACCACCATATACATGAGAGGCCGACCTGGGTTGAGCTGTCCCGTAAACCTCAGGAAAGTGATATATACTCCCAGGACCAAGCCAAGGATGATCATTAACACACCGCCGAGGCCAAAAAAAATAATTGGACGCTCCTCAAATGCAAATATGAGGTGAGACTGGCTGTGCTTTCTGAGCCGTGATTTGCTCTTGCCCTTCTTGCGAGGACGTAATACAGCGGGGATCTCGGAGATATTCATCCCCAATGCCATTGCCTTGGATAAAATCTCCAGGTGAATCACTTTATCGTTGGAGTCCAGCACCAACTGGTCCAGAACCTGGCGCCTATATCCGCGCAGGATGCAGGTGAAGGTATGGATAGAGTTCTTGAAACATTTACTCAGTATCCAATTGCCTAACCTTGAAACAAATACCCGGGAGGCCATTCCATGGGTTTCTGCCCTCCCCCCAGGCATGTATGGGGAGCAGAGCACGATGTTTAATTGAGGGTTGCGTTGAAATTCTTGGTACATGTTGACGATGTGGTCGGGACTGTAACTCAAATCGAAATCTATGGTGAAGACATATTCTCCTTTTGCATGTTCGAATCCTGTGCGCAGTGCCTTACCCCGACCCTGGTTTACCGGATATCCTATTACTCTCAGGCGGGGATCCTTTGCAGATATGGCCAGGCTCTTATCTTTAGTTTTATCCACGCTACCATCATTAACAAAAATGATCTCCCAGGAGGCTCCTATTTTCTCAAGAGTGTCATAAAGTGAAGAATAGGTCGACTCTACGCTTTCTTCTTCATTGTACATCGGTGCAATAACTGTGATCAATGGTCTCGGATTTTCGCCTGTTATTTCTGTGGCAACATCCTGATCTCCCATAATAGCTCCTTTTGAACACAAAACAATTTTTTGCTTCTCTCGATGTGATGTAATTTATATAACAATAAGAACTTCATCGTCAAGCTCAATCGCCTTCTTGTTGATAATCGATGGGAAAAGGAATAAGCTGGATATCCTTTTGATCAGTCTCAGATCATGGGAAAAGGCTAGAAAGAGCCAAAGACATGGAAGGCAAAGCTGGCTGAGTAAAAGCAACTGTAACGGCATGGAGCCTCGTTGTACTTGTTCCCATTATCTACAAAGATATATTGCCATTCATTCTCACCAACGATTCTGTCAAGATGTATTGCATATTCATTAGCTGCGGAGATGATTATATCTTCTTCGTTGTAACCAGGACAATAACTGATAATTGCGTTGTAACTCTAATTTATTAGATTATTGAATTTAGATTTACGAAATCCTTTATAATTCTGGCTTTCGTAAAGCAACAAGCTTGAATTCTCCTTGAGGTTTCACGGTGAACACCTCAACAAAGAACCGATCACTCCTCCTAGTTCTCGTTCCAATGATAATTTTCTAACATTCGCCCTTATATGATCAAATCACAAGAAATCATTATTGAAAAGCTAAAAATTATAATCCTTTCTTGGAAAGGCTTTTTCCAATGCCTTGCTTTTGGTGGCCTTGCAAGCCCCGAAAGGGGTGAATACCATGGATGAGAAACATTCTAAATCCTCAAACAAGCCCGAAATTTCCTCTCTAGAGTAATATCCTTGATAGGGTGGATGGAAATGGTCGAAAGCTCCGGTCACCCTGGAGCGCAAAGGCTCCTTTCTCTCCACCCATGGATGACAAACTTGATGCAGGCCAGGAACGTAGCTGATGACAGCAAGAGGATAGCACAAGTACCAAAGCAGCCGTAATGGGATACGGGTAGTAAGAATGCGCAGAAGCGTGTAATAGCGCCAGAAACGATATTTACCGTAGACCCCTAATACCAGATTACCGCCCACACGTGTGCAACGAGCTATTTCATGAAACCCCAATAGCAAGTTCGCGGTGTGGTGCAAGACCCCGACGCTGAATGCCAGATTAATGCATTCCGTTCGAATGGGCAATTGAAGAACGCTGCCTTCCATTACGTGTGCCCGCGGGTGATCCTTGACCTGATTGTAAAGAAACGATAACCCTATCCTGTTAATATCTAAAGCAATGACTTCAGCTCCAAGGTTAAGTGCATCGAAGGTATATTGTCCGCCTCCGGCTCCTGCGTCGAGCATAAGCTTTCCTGAAAGCCAGGCAGCAGCCTCTTCCAGGGATACACCGATGGCTGAACAAAATACTTCAGGTGTGCGCTTTAGAAAATGGGTAGCCGCACCGGTGCGGGATATCTGGAGATCGAACCCGTTGCGTGTTTTCACTTCCTTTTTACTCAAATATGGAAAGCCAGTCTCTGGTGCATCAGGGACGTGCCTGGATCCATAGCGCTCCACCAGAGAATCCCGACGCTCACCAAAACTTCCAGGGATCATACAAGGGATGCCATCGATGATAGGGAAGATCTCCTTCTCATCGTTGCCCGTCAGATATCCGTCTATAATCTCACCTCTTTCCGAGGATAGAACAGCAAGCTTGAGAGGATTGAGGGTTTGTGGCGCTGCCAGAAATTCCATAAGCCGTTCTTTCATGAAAGTGCTCCTGGAGGACATCACAGTTTTTGTGCGCATAATCAGATAGTCATTTTGGATCAGAACTGTTTCCGCATTTCTTTGCCACAAGGGAGTTAAAAGGATAAGTCATCACCGGATCGTCAAAAGGGGGATGAACTTGTTTAAACCAGCCTTTGATTTCTTCAGGGTCATGGTAGCTCTGATAGGTAGGATGCATATGGTCGAAACATCCTCCCACCCGGCGGCTCCATCTGTCTTGAGGTTGAAACCATGGATAAAAAAAATCACCCAAGCCGGGCAAGTATGAAAGAGGAATCAGCCCCTGGATCATCCAGTAAAGCAGTCTCGGCGGCAGATGAATTGTCACTTTACGCATCTTCTCGTAAAATCGATATCGCTTGTATTTCCAATATACACCCACTACCATTCTTCCTCCCGGTCTGGCAAGCCTGCACATATGATTGAAAGCACAATGAACGTCTGCGGTGTGGTGCAGCACGCCGACAGCATAGACCCAATCAAAGGTCTCCGGAGCGAAAGGTGGATGCAAAAGATCACCCTGGATCACCAGACACAGTGGATTAGCCCTGGTGTGCCGATAGGTCACCTCACATCCGACAGGCGACAGATCAATCGCTATCACTGTGGCACCATAGCGCAAGGCTTGTAAGGTGTAGCGCCCCACTCCGCATCCGGCGTCTAAAAAAGATTTTCCTTCCAGAATAGTGGTAAGAAAGGAATCATTTTCTTCGAACCCCAAACTATTGGCAAATAAGCGGGCGTTGGGATAATGGGCCTCATCCAATTGTGATGTTTTGAGCTTTTCCCACTGGACGGAAAAGGAGGCTCTTGTACGTCGAACCTTTCTGGGCAGCTTTTGGGCAATCTTGACAAAACCAGATAATTGTAAACGGAACGGCCATAACTCACGGACAAACGCCTCCCACGCATCGGGGAGGAATCTGGGAATTCCCCCAACCACTGGATATGCTGTGCCTGATAAGGTTCGCAGGACACCTGTTTCTACATGTCCATCACTTTCACGATCCAACACTATAAGCTCAAATTGCTGAGCAGTATGAGGGCAGCGGAGATAATGGAGGAATTCCTCTCTCATTGCGAATTATATAGATCCGCTAAGTGTTGCTTGAAAAAACATGCTCCTAAAGCTGATTTAGATATCAAAATATCCGAGTAATCCTTTTAGTGAAAGGAAGGATTCTCTCAAACATTTTTCATAAATAATTCAACATTAATCAAAAAACGAATAATGCTATGCCGCTTTTTTGGCTGCAACGAGAATGTGATCGAAAGCCCTGGAGGGACAGAGTCGGCCCAACATGTTGGCTAGGCGCGCCCAAAAGCCGCCATTTATCAAAGCGGGCGCATAAGGGTTCAAAACGCACCAGTGGTCGCCCATACCATAAATGTTTAGAAAATCACCGGCATATCGCGGCAGGTGACGGAGCAACTTTTCCAGCCGCCCGGGCCAGGGACCATGCCGATCCATGACGATCTGTGCGGGAAAGCCGTTCCCCCATGTCCCTTCAACTTCCAGGCCCGCTTGCTCAACAAGCTTGTGGAGAAACCTGGCAGAAAACGCATGCCAATGCCCGGAATCGTCCGGCACCTCGTATGTCCGATGTCGCCAGAAGTTGTTGGTAAGTATAAGTACCCTTCCTCCCGGCTTAAGAACTCTCACTATTTCCGAGAAAGCCTCGAGAATATTTTGAATGTGATCAAGAACTCCCCATAACACCACTAAATCAAACATGTTTTTAGAAAAGGGAATCGCTTCTCCTTTGGCCCGGACGGCATAGACACCATCGATCCGAGTAATTAGTGCCTCTAAAAGTTTTGCATGAGGCTCCACCAGAGCCAGAAACATACCTGGCAGGGCAATGTGCTTACTATAAACTTCCCCCACAAAGAATCCCTCTCCACATCCGACATCCAGAATCGACCTTATATGATATTGCATGATGAGGATTCCCACCAGTTCCATTGCTAATTTCAACCGCCGTTTATTAACCCTGGAGGCAAATAGATCATTAAAGTACATTTCGGTGTCGGAGAGCAGATGATGCATCTTCACTATTTCTTAACGGCTATAATAAGGTTATCTTGTTTTTTAAGGAAAAGATCCAGCAAATGTAACCGTTCTCTTCGTGGAAGCTTGTTTACGGCTTCGATGGCTACTTCATCGGTGAAATATGATTCTGCATTTTCAGGAACAAACAACCATTCAAACAATTCCATCCCGGATTCCTCAAGGATGTCCATGATCTCCACAATGCCATAAACATGCTCGCAAGGATGGGCGTATTGATCAGCGATCCACTGGTCCTCCATTTCATCGCCGGTATGCATCTTCGGTTGGAACAACCTCTTAGCCATATCCACGCGTTGTTGAAATCTCGAGGTATCGGGGATCAAAATGTTCAATATTTTTTGCTTCAACTGAATATCAAAACGTCCATACTTTCCGTAATAATAGGCGATAAAATAGCCGTTTTTTCGCAGCAAACGTGATGAGCTTTTAAAACCCTCTATTGGTTCTTCTAAGCAATGCAAGCTTCCAAATGCGCTGACTATATCAAATGAAACTTCTTTAAAAGGAAGGGATAATATATCACATTGAAAAAATTGTAATCGATCTCTTGCATGGGATATAGATGCTCTGTAATATGCCTTCTTCAATGAAGATTTCGAAAAATCGATACCCACCATTTGCTTAATTTCGGATATCTCTCCAAGTGCAATAGTGATTTCACCGGTTCCGCATCCGAGATCGAGCCACTTCCAA
Source organism: uncultured Thermodesulfobacteriota bacterium (assembly GCA_964611635.1). Taxonomy (GTDB): domain Bacteria; phylum Desulfobacterota; class JAFDED01; order JAFDED01; family JAFDED01; genus JAFDED01. The sequence goes on along the minus strand of CAZTAS010000036.1, from coordinate 23,110 downwards.
TTATTCATGCGCACATCCAATCGACGCAGGGCATCAATAATTATTCTTGCATATCCAACATGATCAGCGGTTCTATCGGGAAAGGGATACATTTCATATAAAGATTTAACGACTATCTCACGGTTTTTTCTCATTATTCACTCTTCACTTATTGACGGAAATCTGCGAAGGACAATATTCCTTAATTTTTAGATCCATTTTTGAAATCTATTAAAGATAAAAATCGAATAAGAGTTGATCAATCCGCGTATCCAAGATGTTTTAGCTGCTCATAAATTTTTGCTTCTTCTAAACGCTTCATGAAGTCAAAGGTCGGCTCTTCTTTAGTAAATAGTGTCCGAAGGTTACTCCTCCCATTCGAAACCCTTTGAATATGTGACTCCAGAAGTTTTACCATCCGATCAACTTTTTCTAAATTACAATGGGCAACATCTCCTATATGTGTGGTGCTATTCCAGTAGTGGAGACTCGAAAAAGGTTGTTCTGAATCCCAAATCAACTGCCAGCCATTTTCAATCAAGCTGCGTAATACTGAGCGATATCTAGTACGCGAAACGGTGATATCCTGCAATTCAGGATGATGTTCAATGGTTTTTAGCACCATACGACAACCAAGGCCTTTTCCTTGAAAAATACCTCGAGCAGCGATTTGGTATAACCGTTTGCGATAACCGAAAAGGTCTAGAGATGTTTCTGGATATGAACCTTTATTTAAGCCAGCTAGAGCAAGCAAGGTTGCATATATGTCTGTGATCTGCACAGGCCTATCATTAATAAGTCCACCTGGAAAATACCCTGGAGCCCAAATGATAAGCGGAATCCTAATACTCGGAGCTCCCAGATTCCACGTATGTCCGAGAATGTCGTCTTCGAACAGGTACTCCCCATGGTCAGAAAAAAGAAAAATGACAACATCATCCTGCAAATTACAAAAAGACGAAAGGTTGTCCAGGAAAATTCCCAGCAAGTGATCAATGTATGAAATGGCTCCGTCGTATAAGGCAATTATCCCGCCTTTTTCAATCTCTGAGAGCGAATTCAGGCCTGTTATATAGCGAAAGGTGTTTTCGTTGACCTCTAAAAAATTTTGGGTGAATGAGAAACCATTCACTTCGCTAACATATTTCAATCGGAAGGGAGCTGGCGGCCAACACGGGACATGCATCTCCATTAAGCTCGCCATGGCAAAAAGCGGATTTTGCGATTTTCGATTTTCTTTGATCCAATTCAGCATTCTTTCGAAGATCACGTGAGCTCCAGCGGCAGGTTCGTCGTGGTAAAGAGGATTTTCATACTTGATTTCATCCACTACGTAGGATTCAATAACATGGCTAAATCCTCTAGAGGTTCCATAAATTTTCCCCAGAAAAGGGTTAGCTGAAAAAAGGCCCGTTAAGAATCCCCCTGAACTTAGTGCTTCAGGAAAAGTTTTAGGGCCCCGCGGAAGAACACAAAGATCGCTGTTTACCCCGTGTGCGTCCGGCTCCAGGCCTGTCAGCATCGACACATAACTGGGCAATGACCAAGAACTCACTGATGTTGCATTTGTGAAAAGGATACCATCATGGGCCAATCGATCAATATTGGGTGTTGGCCGTCTATAATCGTAACAACCGAGATGATCTCTGCGAAGGCTATCGAAAACAAGAGTAATGATAATCTTAGGTGCTTTATTAAGAGCAGGAAAAGCCATGATTTTTCTTTCATTATACTACATGTAGCAAGAAAAAATCCTGATGGGAATCAATCTTAACGGGATATTTACTATATTGCCCAACTTAAGAATCGTTCAGGGTGATCTTTCCTTTTTATATTGATATATCAAGTGGGTTTTTCTTCGCATTTCCGGATACTGATCTCACTGCCCAGATTAGTAATTCCCCCAATATGAGTCCCATCGCTCATTACCTGGAATTGAATGGAATCAAACTTTCGATCTTGAAGACTTTGCATGGTATCATTGATATATTTTCCAACGCCCAGGCTTATGAAGTAATGATCCGGCGCAAGGCGCAGCCGCTGTCTGAACTCTACCAGGCGCGTTTCCCCAGCCAGGACAGGCTCCACTTTTATTCTCTGATAGTATGTACTTGTCTCGTAAACAATAATATTGTTTTTGTTTTGAATGTAAAAGGCATAGTTCGGGAATTCCACATCTTTGAAGAACTTGACCCACATCCGGATCATTGTCTCCTCGTTCACCTGGAAAACGCTGGCTGGCTCGCCCTTCTCGTTGAGCATCTCCCAGCGCACGATCCGGGCATCTCTCCCCAACAGTTCTTCTTCTTTTTGCATAGAGGCATTAACGGAAGTTTCTGCCTCAGGAGTTGAGTATCCTCCAGCAGTGGAAGCCACTTCTTTTGCTTCCCCTTCGCCAGCAAGGGACACCGCTTCCTCTACTTCGCCTTCTCCGGGCACGGCATCGGCCGGTACTGTTTCGACTACGCCCGGCGGTGTTACGGTTATAGTCTGTCCATTTACCGCCATTTTGGGCTCTACAATACCCGGGTAATGAAGGTGCCTCAATGAGGCAAGATACTTTTCCTCCTCTCTCATCATGATCTTTTTGTATTCTTGTACTACCTCTTTCGGGTCGCCCTGGCACACCATCTGGCCGCTTTCCAGCAGGATGGCGTGGTCGCAAATGCTCTGCACGGTTATTATGTCGTGGCTTACAAACAGGATCGTGCAGCCCCGCCGTCGCAGGGTTTCCATACGCTCCATGCATCGCTTCTGGAAAAGCATGTCTCCCACGGAAATGGCCTCGTCCACAATCAGGATGGTGGGCTCCACATGCACAATCACGCTGAAGGCCAGCCGAACAAGCATTCCCGAGGAGTATGTCTTCACCGGCTGATCGATGAACTCACCGATCTGCGCGAACGCCTCGACGCTCGGCAGCCGCTCAGCGATCTCACGCTGTCTAAACCCCATGATAGAACCATACATAAAGGCATTTTCCCGCCCGGTGAACTCGGGATTGAACCCCGCCCCCAAGGCCAGAAGGGCACAGGTACGTCCACGGACAACTACTCGACCCGTGGTGGGAGTCAAGGTACTTGCAATGATTTCCAGCAGGGTGGTCTTACCGGCTCCGTTGCGCCCGATGATGCCCACGGTGTGTCCCCGGGAAACCTCGAAAGAAATTCCCTGCAAAGCCCAGAAAGGTGAGTGAAACCTCCTCCACCGCCCCAGCACGAAGTCCTTTAGCCGGTCCGAGGGCTGCTGATATATCCGATACATCTTGGAGATGTTTTCCACCCGGATGGCAAAATCTTCGTTTTTTTGACTTGAAAGCTGTTCAGATGACATTATTTAACTTGCATAACCTGTAATGGTTTGAAATATCTTTTTATATCAGTTATGGTGAAGTTCGGTTTTTTCTGCACCCATGGATGGTTTTTCAACTCGCATGAGCCCTAGAATCCTCCCTTTCCCGTGGGCATGCCTAAGCTCGATGTTCAGATCCACAGTACTGGACGCCGCTTTGGACCAGTCCAGCCAACAAGTGAAGCCGCTGGTGCAGGCTTTGGAGAATCCGGGGTAGGCTGCCGCGACATCGGGACGGGAATCGCCGAGCATTAGGCGGCCGATCTCTAGCCCATTCGCTTTGACAACACCTGTGATATCGGCTCCATCCAAGGCGAAAGCCCAGCCAGTGATGAAGTTTCCATCAAAAGAATCCAGGCATGCGATGATTTTTCGCCGCAAAGCGATGCGCAACGGCGGGAACCATCGTAAAGCCAGCCTCAGAAGAAATATTCCCCACGTTTTTTTTCTTTGATAGCTCAACTCGCGGATGGTGTACTTGGGTTCCGATGACGGCCCCGGTGCCTTGCGTGATGCAGGATGCCCTGAGATGAGCTTTTCCAAATGGGAATTATGTGCCTCCAACTTATCAATATATCGACGCATCTGCTCCACTGTAAGGATGTAGTGCTGGATCTTTCGCTCCTGATCCTCTAGGCGCTGCTGGAGATCAGCCAAGGCTTTTTCCCTCTTTTCGGGATCCTGCAAGATGTCCCGGCCATGGCGGGAACGTTCCTCTGCCAAATCCCGGATGAATTCAACGCACACCGCCTGCTCATAGTGTTTCTGGGAGGTGATAGCCTTTTCGTGCATTCGCAGGCGGTACAGATAATCCGGTAAGTTCGCTACCTGATAATTTTCCGCAGTCCTTATCCAGAGGTCATAGTCCTGGGCGTATGGGATTTCGTTCCTGTATGAACCGATGGAAAGTATCCTGGCCCTGTGCATCAATACGGAACCGTGGCATAAGCAATTGCATCGCTTCAGGCCCGCGACAATGTCAGGATGATCCGTGGGGAAAACCCATGCCCGCAGGATATTCCCCTCCTCGTCAATGGTATGGTACTGGCATCCCAGGAGCGCGCATTCCGGGTGGGCCTGGACGTAGTCCCACTGGAGTTCCAGGCGCTTTGGCTCGGAAATGTCATCGGCGTCCATGCGGGCCACATACTCACCACTGGCTTCCTTCAAACCGATGTTTAGGCTGCGGTTCAGGCCTATATTAGACTTGTTCCTGAGAAGCCGAATCCGCGGGTCCCTGTAAGAGTGGATGATATCCTCCGTTTCATCCGTGGAGGCATCATCTATGATGAGAAATTCAAACTCCGAAAAAGTTTGGCTCAGGATGCTTTCCATCGCCTCTGCAAGGTATTTTGCGCTGTTGTAAACGCTTAGCAATACGGTTATTTTTGGTGTGTCCATGTACATCGGTCGCGTAAATGTAAATTTCTAGGGTTTCGATACTGATGGAGTACGGACGCTCTTGTACCAGAAATAGTAACAGAGCAACTGCCATATCCGGTAACCCAGGTCATTCTGGCCCCCATAAAAGGAGTTCACATACTCCGCAAGAATTTCAGGGGTAAAGGGCAATTCATGGGCATTCTGGAGCATCTCCATAGCCTGCTCTCGCATCTCGGGCGATCGCAACCACGAAACAACTGGCACACCGAATCCCATCTTAGAGCGGTTGAGAATTTCCGGAGGGAGATACCGGGCGGCAATTCGCTTCAAGATTTTTTTTGTACGAACGTGATCGACCTTGAATTCCGGTGGAAGCGACATCACATGCTCCGTGAGGTTATGATCCAGAAACGGGGAGCGAACCTCCAGGCCATAGATCATGCTGGCAATGTCCATCTTGACCGTGAGGTCACCAGGGAGATATTCCAGGTAATCGAACCTGAGCGCTTCAGCAGCCGGAGGAAGTATTTCCGCAAGAATATGTCGCTGCTGAAATTTTCTTTGTGCCTCCCCGTCCATACACTCGGGCCGCATGAGCCTATTGCGTTCCTCTGATGAGAAATACTGGCGGAACACCATTTCCAGATACGGCGATTCGGAAGCTATCAGGTGGTTTCCCATGTCTCTCCACCAGAGGATTTGCTCAATGGAAGTGGCTATCTTGCTACCTCTTCGGTCTCTTAGCGAGTTTGCCAGCTTTTTTAGGATGCTGGCGGCCCAGAGCGGAATCTTTTGATACCGGAGACCCTTGAGAAAGCAGGTGGTAAGAGTATAGCCACCAAAAAGCTCGTCCCCCCCGTCGCCATTGAGCGCAACGGTGACGTGTCGGCGGATAAACTCCGAGAGTATATGGGAGGGCACGGAGGATGTATCCGCATAAGGTTCATCATAGTGGGCCGAAAGCCATTCCAGATGAGAAACCGCATCGGCGCTGACCTCCATCTCGTGGTGTTCTGTCTCGAATCTCTCGGCAACAATTCGCGCGTAAGGAAGTTCGTTAATCTCTTTTCCAAATCCCATGGAAAAGGTCTTGACCGGCTGTGAAGAAAGCTCACTCATAACCGCCACGACAAGGCTAGAGTCGATGCCACCGCTGAGGAAGGCACCTAGCGACACATCGGAGATCATTTGCATCCTCACCGATTCCTTGAAAAGGTGCCAGAAGTTCTCTTCCCATTCCCGAATGTCCCGGGGTTTTTTGGGCTTGAAGTCCAGATTCCAGTAAGGTCTAATTGAGACCTTCCCCTCTTTCCATAAGAGTTGATGGGCAGGCGGTAACTTCCGAACTGATTTGTATATAGTCCATGGAGCAGGGATGTATAGAAGTGCCAGATAGAGGTCCAGCGCGCTGTAATCGATGTCCCCCCTGAAACAGGGATGATATCGCAGAGCTTTTATCTCAGAAGCGAAAACCAGCTTATCACCGAAGTCCATATACACCAGTGGCTTTTGTCCGGCCCGGTCCCGGGCGAGAAACAATGTTCTGTCCCGCCAGTCCCATATGGCGAAAGAATACATACCCGTCAGGTATTTTGTCATCTCATCCTGATAATTTTCCCAGAGATGAACGAGCACTTCAGTGTCGGAGCTGGTGGAGAAAAGGTGGCCCTCACGCTCCAGCTCAGCTCTGAGCTCAAGGAAGTTGTAAATTTCTCCGTTGAGGATGACGGCGACTGATCGGTCCTCGTTGTAAATGGGCTGGCTGCCCGTCATCAGGTCAATAACACTCAAACGGGTATGACCCAGAGCAACGCCTGGCTCGATCATTTGGCTGACATCATCGGGGCCCCTGTGCCTCAAAGAATGAACCATCCGGCCCACCACTTCCTTGTCAGGAGTCTGTTTAAAATCTTTCACAGCGATGCCGCAAATACCACACATTCTAAGTTTCCCTAATCCCTAACATTCTTTTTCAAAGTTGGAGATTTCCCTCAATACGGATTTTCTCTTTCATTCCCGTAGGGAATGAAAACAAATTGATCGATAATCTTCCCGTCGATCAATTTGCGCGTCGTTAAGACGCTTATAAGGTATTGAAAAAGTGGTTTGCTAGTTTATGCCCGCAGTCGCAAAAGTATAAACCACAAAAGCAAAAAAGAAAAGATTCTGGTATTGGATTCTTCATAGCCAATACCAAACCACTATACCACAATTTTTTTGTGGAATAATATAACAGGAACAACCGAATGCCAGACCATCAGATTCCGGTTGGTAATGTCCGGAGTGGGGATAGACACGCCCGATCTTAGCCATAGCCCATGGGAAATACTGGTTTTCTGGTACAATGGCATGCGCATGAAAAACTAAACCAGTATTTATATACATCGCTGAATGCGCTGCAAAGTGAGTGTTAAGGGGATTAACGCTCACTTTGTTTTTTGCATTTCATGCAAAATCATCATTTTCAACGTCTGGTGTAGATCGAACTTGGGTGCCCTGCCTCCCAACATAATTTTTAGGTTGGATATATCAGCAATCATAATATCATCGGCTCCTACCCCGGGATGCTCGAGCTCCACCTGCAAAGGGATTCCCGTGACTTCTTCAGCAACGTTGATCAAGTCCTGGATGAGCGTTGGCCTACCACTGGCCAGGTTCAGGACCCGGTGGCGGATGTACAAGCGTCCGAGTTCTAAAATGATCGAGGCGGCATCCCTGACATCGATAAAATCGCGAATCGCCTGTGTATCAGTAAGTCGGACGGGGATCGGGCTCATGCCCGCCCGGATTCCATGTGCAATCTGCTTGACCAGCCGCCCGGCTACCAGGGAGGATGACAAACCGGGCCCCAGCAAGTTGAAAATTCGCACGTGGAGAAAGGGGATTCCACGTTGGCCCAGGGATTCAATAACCCTGAATTGCAAAAGCTTGGACCAGCCGTAATCATTTTGGGGTGCACAAGGTGCTGTTTCTTTTATGGGTTTGCCATCATTGGCTGGTCCATATTCTGCTGCGGAACCAACATTGATGAAAAAGGGGGGAAGTTCCATTCCCATACAAGCTTCGCCTAGTCTCAGGGTGGCAGTCACATTGGCAGACAACAAATCGTCCAGCCGTTTCGCACGGATAATCCCAGCGGCATGGATCACCACATCGGGCTGCGCCCATTGAACCAGTTTGTTGCAAAAGCTCCCTTCCCGAAGGTCTCCAGGAATAAATGGAATTTCCTCGCTACCTAGAGAGCGAAGATCCGTCCCATAAAGCACGATATCCCGGAGATCCTGCAGAAAGTTATGAACCAAGCTCCTCCCCAGGAACCCTGCCACACCAGTAATCAAGAATCGTTGTGAATTTTGAATTGATATCAATTTTTACAATACTTAAAAAATTAGCATCCTAAAACATAAAATAATTAATCACATGAGTTAATTCAAAAAAATACGTAGTCTACCGATATTCCTAAAGAACGAAAGGCTCCCTTCACTGGCAACTCACACGTTGTATATTCCAGCTTTGTACCGGTGTCGATGCGACTGGACATACTCCCAGGTCCGTGAGAGGCCATCGCGCAGGGAGATAGTCGGCGTCCACCCAAAAAGCCTGTGAGCAAGATTTGCATCGCATACTAGCCGATAGACCTCGCTCTTAGTCGGCCGAAACCGATCCTTCTCCTGGTGCAGCCTCGCCTGCACACCGGTGATTTCCATAGCCAATTGTACCAGTTCCCTTATAGAAGTCCCCTGGCCGCTCCCCACGTTAACCGTTTTACCCACTGCTTCCGAGCAAGAGGCCAAGTCCAAAAAGGCCCTCGCCATATCCTCCACATAGGTCAGGTCCCGGACTGGCGTTAGATCCCCAAGCCGAAGTTGGTGGTCTCCGAATGCGAGTTGAGCCAGGATGGTCGGGATTACTGCACGGGCCGATTGGCGAGGGCCATAAGTATTGAACGGGCGAATTGTGACCACCGGAAGATCGAAGCTCCGATGGAAACTCTCGGCCAGCATGTCGGCAGCGATCTTGCTGGCTGAATATGGAGATTGGGGCTGCAAGGGATGCGACTCATCCATAGGGATGTATCGCGCGGTGCCGTAAACCTCGCTGGTGGAGGTATGGATTACCCGCTCCACCCCGGCCTCCAACGAGGCCTTTAGCACGTTCAGAGTCCCCTGGACATTTACCTCCAGGTAGCTCTCAGGAGTGATGTAGGAATACGGGATACCGATCAGGGCCGCAAGGTGGAAAATTACCTGGCAACCATTCACACAGTCCCGCACAAAAAAAGGGTCACGCACATCCCCGGCGCGAACCTCAACGGCGTCAAGTACATTTTTTCCCAGTTCTTCCAGGTAACCCCAGTCATTGCGGGAGTTGTAACGTATCAGCACTCGAACCCGGGCTCCGCGTCGCACTGTTTGTTCCACAATGTGGCTACCTATGAAACCGCCGGCCCCAGTAATGAGAACTATTTTGTTAGAAATGTCCATGATCATTCTGCATGCTATTCTGATTCTTCAAGTTTTTTATGATTTATCATTTTACGGTGAATGACAATCTTGCTTAAAAGAGTTGCTCAATATTTTGAAGATCGAAAGGAACTCTTTTTTCGGGATCCCATATGCGAAGAAGCCTGATTGCCAAAGCTATTGGAGTTGGGCCCGAAACGAGCATCTCATCTCTAAAGCCAGGGATATGATTATGGTAAAAAGATCTATATAAAATTTTCATCGTCTCAGAGTCTCCTGGACTAGGAAAAAGCCTGTTCTGTGCATGAGGTTTCACGTCCATGATGGATGGATCTACTCAAAAATATGAGCGATCTTTTGTGCCATCTCATAATCGGAGTGGCGACCTATATCATACCATTGTCCGCTCAATGGATAAGAACAGACGCTACATCCAGCCCGGATCAGCCGTAGGATCAGTTCGGGAAAATCCAGGACATCGCCCGGCGTGATAAATTCCTTGACATCGGGCCTGAAGCAATAAATACCGGTGCTCACGTGGTAAGTGAACTCCGGCTTTTCCCGATAATCCACAATCCTATGTCCCTGGATTTCCAAGACACCCAGATCGATGGTTTCCTCTTTTTTATAGGTGCAAATCGTGGCCAATCCCCCATTTGCGAAGTGGGCTGCCACGAAGTCAGGGAAGTGGAGGGTCGTGAGTACATCTCCATTCATCACCAAAAAGCTCTCGTTTGGGAGTTCGATTAATCCCAAGCAACCTGCTGTACCCAGCGGTGTTTCCTCCTCGAAGTATTCTATTTTTACGCCGAAACGAGCCCCATTCCCAAAGAATGCCTGGAATAAAGATGAGAGGTGACTTACCGCGAAAATGAATTCTTTGAATCCCTCACGCTTCAGCTTTCGAATAATCAGCTCAAGTATTGGCTTTTCACCCACTGGAAGCAAGGGCTTAGGGATTACGTGGGTATAAGGGTGTAGTCGTGAACCTTTACCTCCAGCTAGAATGATCGTTTTCATCTCTCCGTCCTTCCCATAGTCCAAGCGAACAGAGGTGGCGAAAGTGATCCTCTTTTAGGTTGATTCTGAAAAAGCAATTACATTTCTTTTAATGCATTTAAGTGCTGTTTATGAATTTCTCAATGGGACAATTCCGAAGATGAACCTTCTGACGTGCTCCAGCATTGCTCGAAGACCTGGCGGTATTTCTCGATCATCTTTTCGCGGCTGAAATCTTTGACGATTAACCAACTGATCCGTTTTGCATTCTCGAGAAAGCCATTGGTCTCCATCACTTTCTTCAGAAACATAACGTATTCTTCCGGATCAGCTGATTCACATAAGAAACCATTTTCCCCAGGATGAACCAGCAATGACTGGTCACCGACGTTACGTACAATCAGAGCCACTCCATGTGCCATGCTCTCGATGAGTGACAAAGGAAGGGCCTCTGTGTGAGAACAATTTATCACCACATCGGTGGCCGCATAGGCATCGTGAAGATCTTCAAGGAAAGAGTAAAATCTCAAATTGCTTGGAGGCCTGCGGTAGATTTCTTCTTGCAGATCATTCAGCAGTGGCCCATGACCAACCATCAAAAAGTAGGGATCACGAGCTTCATTCCCAAATGATCGAGCGATCTTGAGGAAGGTGAAGGGATTTTTTTCCGATGATATACGGCCGATAAATGACACAATGATCCGATCCATTGGTAGGTTAAGCTTTCTCCTTGCCTCTATCGCCCGATACCGGCCAATGAACTTTTCATTGACCTCGACTCCACTGTGAATGGTAAATACACTGTCCGAGGGGAATCGTTTCTCCAACTCATTTTTGACCTCTTCGACCGCCCCAAAGGTCAGATCGATGTATGGGTGAACCTTGCAGTTCCAGGCAATGTGACCGAGCTTGAAATCAGCGTTGAAAAGCTGGTCTATAACGAACAATTCTGGGAAGCGGGATTTCAGATCGGGCAGGATCTGGTACATAAACCGGCTGCCCTGGATAAAGATCTTTCGGATGTTTATCTTGCAGATGAGTGACTCTAGGAAGCGCTGCCAATATTGAATAGGCAATGTATGATCAAGATGATAAATATATGGCGTGATATCTTTAAAGAAGCGAAAACTCTGATCACCCATCCGGAAATCCATTATTTCCGTGCATACGATGACGATCTGGTACCCCATAGCACGAAATTCTTTCAGCACATAGTACAGATGCTTTTCCGCTCCCCCTAACGGAAGCCACGCGGTAACGACCAACACCGTTTCATTTTCAGGCAAATGTGGGGCTATGGCCGTGAAATCCAGGGGAGGTCTGTTGATCCGCTGCTGAAATGGCTGGCGTTCGATCATGCGAAATGTCATGGGGAATAATTTGTATACATGATAGGTTATATATGATATTTCGGGAAGTACCGAGACTTCCTGGAATTCGCTGGCCAGAACAAGATCCTCCCATGACAACGGCCCATCCGGAAGATCGGCAATAAACTCAGGGGAGACTGCCAAAGGGGAAAATGACTGAACCTTGTCCGAGGCGAAAACCATCTCCTCGAAGTCAATATTATCCCTCCAGGCTGCCTCCTCATGGAGACCCACAATGGCTACTACTGGAAGGTCCTGTCGATAAAACTTTGCCATGTAAAGTTTTTGCAGAGTCAACGGAAAAAGTTTGATATCATTTCTGATATTAATAGCCAAGTCCGCACCGAATGTGCGAAGAGCCGCCTGTAATTCATTCTTGAGTGGCTGAACCACTTTAATCGCGGCATCAAATTCAGAAAGATCCTCCTTCGATCTGGACGTCACAAAAAGGATTTGACATCCAGCAAGGGTTTGTTGGAGCAGGGAATCAAAAGCTACTGCTGATATTCCACCGGTGTCCCATACGAATATCAGAGGAAGTTTTGAAATTTCGGTCTGGCTTTGAATCAGCGTTTTTTCGGCAGGTTCCACCCTCTCTTCATGTAATACCATATGCCAGGCCGCGATTTTATTTTTCAATTTTTTAATTAAACGGAATAGCTTGCGAAACGGCATAGAACTGCGCTGGGCCAGTCTGAAGAAAAAGTAAGCTCGTGCGTTATAGATGGCATTGATTTCAGCTAAAACATGCCCATAAGATGCCTGGAAATGCAACCGGGCATGCCGCTCCTTCTGGTAAAAATATCGGATCCGCTCATTGCCCTTCTCCATCTCGCCAAGATGTAACTGGGCAGATTCCAGTTCATTTTTAAAGTAATCCCTGGCCTTTTCCACCTCCTCAAGATATCCATAAGTGAATTCCATTTTTCCTTTGTAGTGATCCCTGGCCTTCTCCACTTCTTCAAGATGAAGCCAGGTGGATTCCAGTTCATCTTTGAAGTAGTCCCTAGCTTTCTTATTCTTAGCAAAATTAAGCCGGGTGGATTCCAGCTCATTTTTGAAGTAGTCTCTGGCCTTCTCCGCCTTAGCAAGAAGAAGGCGGGAAGATTCCAGTTCATCTTTCAAGGAATCTCGTGCCCTTTCCACCTCCGCAAGATACTCCTGAACGGATTCCATCTCATATTTTAAATAATTTCTTGCCTTCTCTAGCTCACCAAGATTAATCCGGGTAAATTCCAATTCATTTTTAAAGTAGTCCCTGCCCTTCTCCGCCTCCTCAAGATGGAGTCGGGTGGATTCAAGTTCATCTTTGATGTTGTCCCTATCCTTCTCCACCATAGTGAGATAGCGCTTGGCGGATTTCAATTTAGACTGATTCCGTTGCTGAAGGCCACGAAAATGATCACACGTCTTCTGGGCTTCAGCCAAATATTCCTTGATCGAAGCCAGTTCTCTATTTGCGGCTACAAAGCTTTGCCTCAAATCCCGATAAGCATGGCGATATCCCTTTAACCAACGTTTTTGTTCCCACATCTCAAAGCAAGAGGAATCTTGCATTGATAGCACGCGCTCTTCCAAGGATTTTCCAGCCAGATCCAATGCTTCTAGCGGGGTTGTCTTCTCCTGTTCGTATTTTTGCCTCACTCCAAGGTTTTCTTCCTGGTAAACCAGGTAATTACCAATGGCCAGCACATCAAGCTGGCTGTCAAAGAACGCTCGAATAGAATCTTCCGGTGTACATATGATTGGCTCTTCATGGATATTGAAGCTGGTGTTGATGATTGAGGGAATGCCTGTTCTTTTGTGATACGCCCGAAGAATTGCATAAAGGTCTGGATTAGATTCCTTGGTGACCAGTTGGGGTCTGGCAGTTCCGTCTTTGTGCACCACTGCTGGACTCTGAGATTTCATTTGGTCTGTGCATCTAAAGCAAATTGTCATGAACTCAGCGGTGTGTTCGGCGCCCTCGGGCTGGATATAACATTCCGAAGTATGCTCCGCAAGGGTGGCCGGGGCGAAGGGCATGAACTCTGTCCGCTGCAGCTTCTTATTGAGCCAGTCGTTGACGGTTACATCTTGAGTGTGGTAAAGGATGCTCCGGTTCCCGAGGGCCCTGGGCCCGGCCTCCATCCTGCCGGTAAATCTCCCCACGACCTTGCCCTGCACGAGGAGATCTGCGATAGATTTCGCGATGTTATTAGTACGGTGAAAGGTCAATCCCCACTCCAGAAGCTCATTTTCCAAGGATGCTGAGCTGAAGCCCGGTCCCATGAACATATTGGGTAATTTTTGAGGTCGCAAGACGCCTCTGCGCCGAGCAGCCTCCAGGGCCGCTCCAACGCCCAGCCCGTCATCCGTCATCAAGGGGCAGATGAAGATCCTCTCAAATCCCATTTCCTTAATTCTCAGATTGACCTTGACGTTAGCGAAAAGGCCTCCTGCCAGGCAGATGTTCCGGCTGTCCACGTGCTCGGAGGCGTCAGCGATCATCTTCAGGACGCGCTCCTCCAGGATATCCTGAATGGCCCACGCAATGTCTTCCTTTGGAAAGGGCGCCAGGCGCTCTTTAGCTGCCTCAACAACCGAGGCATTGGCTATCAATTCCGGCGGCACTGCATCGTGGAAAGGAAAAATCCAGATGCAAAAGCCTAGGGATTGAGTGTGAAAATCCTGGATGATATCGAGCAAAACTTTGCGGCAGCGGGAGTTTGGCTTGCCATAGGCGGCCAGCCCGGTAATTTTGCCCTCGTGCTTCATGGGCGTGAAGCCCAGGTATGCCGTCATATCTGTGTAAGGGTCGCATGCTGGTATTAAATGCTGGATGGGATATCGATAAACAGGCACCAGATCCATTCCTTTTCCTGCATATACACCGGCGAAGTAGGGGCAGTTTCTCGCTCCGGAATCGTATGTCACGATCAGGGCGTCATCAAAACCGCTCCAGAAAAATGCACTTGCTGCATGCGCTGTGTGGTGGTCCACAAACTCTATGGGAATATCGAGAGGTGGAAATCGCCTGTCGTAATCGTCCGGCAGCGGAAAGAAAGGTTTCTCTAATGGCCTGGGTTTTCGCTTGAAGCTATGGAAGGACAGCTCTTGAAGCGATTTAGCAATTGTATCTTGATCGTCCGGCTCTCGATGCGGAATGCAGAGCACGTCCACTCCCTTCAGATCCACAAGCGATAGGCTTCTGATTGGGAAACGGCCGTCTTTCTTTATCCTGGACAGGCGCTCTTCCGCAATGACCAGCTCGAAAGAGGCTTTTTCAGAATCATAGATCGCAATCCCGCTATCGTGGACACCTGTGTAGACAATGCTAAGGAATTTCATAAATGAGACTCTAGAAAACTAGCTATATGTTTTTATGTTTAACCTTAATTTTTGTTATTTTTTAACATATCAGCAGCAATTAAATCAACCAAATTGTTTTTATAATACTTGGACATTTCAGAAGGATGTCGATAAAATTCCTTTTCGGTGCGATTTAAGAACTATTTTTACATTAAATCCTCGACATCAATGCCGTACTGCTGGATTTTTCTATGAAGATGGACTCGATGCAGCCCTATCTCCCTGGCGGTTCTGGAAACATTGCCTTCATTGCGACGAAGAGCATGGAGAATGAAACGACGCTCAAAATCTTCCCTGGCTTTCCGTATGGTGAGATTAGAACCTCGGGAAAGATCCTGCCCCTCTGCTCCAATATTTTTACGGGAATCCTTCATTGTAATAACCAGAAACTATTTGATGAGATGTCACTTCAAAATATAAAGCGATTCATTTTTTTTCTATAATTATTCCCTGCAGATTATAAAAGCAAATTGCATACCATGGGTGATAGCAAATGGTATGCAACATTCAAACAGTTATCTTGCACAATTCGGCAAAGATGGATCTTATATTTGAATGGATGTAAATAGGAAAGAATATAGAAGTGATTAAATAGGGTTTATCGGTTTAATTTTTAATTTATAACGATGAGTTGAATTTTTCCGAAGGAAGCGACTGTTTGCCAACTTGGGGAAAATTCTCCCCGATGATCGATAATTAATGCCGGACGAAACGCAATGCTAAAGGACCCCATCAGGGTGATCCTGGGTAAAACAGAAACCGATTTATTAAAATGGCCCGGCGCGCCGGATCCGTACTTCGCTAGCCCCCATAACGCCTTTGACTTTTAAAAGTGACGGATGGAAGTTTCCAGCTCAGGGTCCAGGCGAGCGTCCATCAGGCTATATAATGCAATACGGCCATTTTTCAAGCCTAACCATATCACCAGCGCTGATATTGCCATCGCGGCCACCCCCCCAATCCCTCTCTTCCTAGATATTGTGCTCCACCCCCAGCGGCCACCACCGAGGAGGTAAAGATATCCATTTTTGCTTCGGCCGCTGCGGTGATCAGGCTTTGCGAGTTTTCGGCCTTTCCCACACTCTCTTCCCGCTTAAATTAGAAATGAAAAGGGCGAAAAGTTCGGACATTAGTGCAACTTCCAGGACCAGTCCGGGGCGATGGAGGGACTCAGGATGGATGATTTTCCTTAGCTCCTCCATTCCAAGGTGCACCCCCATGAAGAAGATTATGAGCGAGGTCAGAAGCACGGCTACCATCTCATCCTTAAGAAAGCCAAAGGGAGAAACGATCCGTTGGCTCTCTTTGTGCCAGTTTAAGGCCCGCCCAAGAAGCCAGAATCGCTAATACGTCAGCTGTTGAATGGAGGGTATCCGCCATGAGGGACGTTTACCGGACAGGTAAGCAGCAGAGCCTTTCACAACCAGCCAAAAAAAGGTAAAAATTGTCACCAAACTGGCCACTTTTTGCGCTCTGTCAAGTGACAATATAGACACCTCCCCCAAGCTTCTCACCACCTCATGTCCCACACCTATTTATATTGGAATTTCCGAAAAGCTCAGAAGCCATACCAGGCAGATGAGCTTTTAAAATTTGTATTCGCCTCATTACTCATGAATCTAACCGTCGCTTAAGTAAAAATGATGAGCCAAAGGCGCACAGACATTCTTTTATTCATGATCAGTAGGGTATGTTATTCTTGAAGCAGAAAAACTCTGTCTCCCGGCTTCACGACACCACCCCGCAGTACTCGTGCGAAAACGCCCTTACGGGCCACGAGAGGAACTCCTTGATAGGCGTAATCTCCCTCCTTCCATTCGGTCTTTCCAATCTCGGTGACTTCCAGCAAGGCTTTTCCAGCGAAGAGTCGATCTCCAGGAACCAATTTGCGCAGATCCATACCACTGAGGGTTATGTTTTCAGCAAAATCACCCGTCTCCGCATGGATGCCCTGCTCTCTCAGGATCTGAACATCCTCCAGCGCAATAAGGCTAACCTGCCGATTCCCGGGGCCGGAGTGAACGTCCCCATCCACCCCGAAATCCTGAATGAGCATTATCCGATTGGCGGGCTTTTTGGCCTCCCCTTTTCGCTTGCCTATGGACACAGAATGCACTGTCCCTGCGGGTGTTATTGGGCAATCATCCAAGTGCAACGGCCACTTCCTCCCATATCCTCCGAATCGCCATGGACACATGATCTCCAGAGTATTCTACTACACTTACTCCCATAAGCTGAGCCCTGGTAACAACATTATCGTAGGGGATCTTTCCCACCAGCCGGACTTCCTGTTGTTGGCATTTCGCCTCAATTTTCTCCGTGATTTTAAGATTCAGGTCGTGTTTATTCACGCACACCATCGATTGAATCTTGAAAAAATCAACAAGGGAGAGAACCCGCTCCATATCATGGAGCCCGGACACGGTAGGTTCTGTAACAATTAGAACCAGTGAAGCGCCAGTCAATGAAGAAATAACCGGACAACCGATCCCCGGGGAACCGTCCACAAGAATCAGCAGAGAGTCTTTTTGTTCAGCAATTTCCCTTGCCTTGTTGCGTACCATAGTAACCAGCTTGCCCGAGTTTTCTTCGGCAATCCCCAGCTTTGCGTGCACCATAGGACCATAACGTGTTTCCGAGACGAACCATTCCCCTGATACGCATTCTCTTAACTCGATGGCACCAACAGGACAAAATTCCTCGCACACTCCGCATCCTTCGCAGGAAATCTTGTCCACGACGAAGTCCTCGCTGATTGCATTGTATCTGCACAGCTCCCTGCATTTAGAGCATTCCGTGCAAAGATCCTTGTTGATAATGGCCTCGTACCCGGATCGGAATTCCTCGCGCGTGATGATCTTTGGATCCATCACCAGATGCAAGTCTGCTGCATCCACGTCGCAATCGGCAAGAACAATATTCCTGGCCAGCGCAGCGAATGAGGCCACTATGCTTGTTTTTCCTGTACCACCCTTGCCGCTGAGAACGACCAGTTCCTTCATTAAACTCTCCCTCAAAAATTACTGTTTCACCTTATTTTCATTATTCGTTGTGGCCCAAAGGGCCATGGGGAACTCCTTATATAAATGTCCTTTGGGATTGCTTGCAGAGGGGCATTTTTATTTGTCGTTGGTGCAATTCATTATTTAGATGTGCCCCACGGGGGCTTTGATGATTTTGTCCAAAAGCCCGGCAAAAGAGCTCTTGTAATCCGGAAGGGCCTCTATAATAATATCGCCCCGGGAATAAGCCTCGGCGATGTCACGGTCTTCTGGTATTTCCATTAAAATTGGAATATTTTCCTTCTGACAATATTTTACGACTCGGTCATCGCCAATGTCCGAGCGGTTAATTACGACGCCAAGAGGCAGGCCCAGTTCGCGGCCCATTTCCACGGCCAGCTCCAGATCATTGAGGCCGAACGGAGTGGGCTCGGTGACCAATAAAACAAGATCGGCTCCTTTAACCGCCTCAATGACTGGGCAAGAAGTCCCGGGTGAGGCGTCGATGATGGTCAGGCTATCCTGCTGAATCCTGTTTTTCACGGCGCGGATCAACGGCACGGCCATGGCTTCGCCCACACGCAGGCGACCCTGAACAAATTCCAGCCCATCACTCTGGCCCTCTTCCACAACACCGACTTCACGTCCAACCTCTAAAATTGCTCCTTCTGGACAGATGAGAGTACATCCCCCGCACCCATGACATAACTCATTAAAGAGGAGCACCTTGCGAGCAATCACCGCTATGGCGTTAAATCGGCATATATCCCTGCATTTGCCGCAAGCGGTGCATTTTGTTTCATCGACCTGCGGGACGGGTACAAATACTGTCGCATTTCGGATTATTTCGGGCCTTAGAAAAAGATGGCAGTTGGGCTCTTCCACATCGCAATCCAGCAACTGTACCTTCATGCCTTGCTGTAACGCTGTCAGGGCCAAGTTGACGGCCACGGTGGTCTTCCCTGTACCTCCTTTTCCGCTTGCAACACTGATTTTCATGGTTCTTTCCTAATAATTAACGAGAAAATTAACAAATTGGATAATGTCAAATTGACTATCGGATTTCATCGCGTAAAAGCAGAAATTATTCAAGGCTGATGGCCCCATTGGGGCACTCACTCGCGCACAAGCCACAGCCTGTGCAGCTAGGCCCAACAACCGCAACGTCCTCCAAGACAATCGCCCCAACGGGGCAAACATCAATGCAACTGCCGCAGCCCGTGCATTTCTGCCGGTTCACAACAGCGAGGGGAGAAGGCCTCCCAGCCTCCAATTCCTGCAATCGAGCATTAATTCTTTGGAGTTGAGTCTTAATCTGCTCCACGTATTCTTTAAGAGCCTCAGGTTCACTCTCTTTATTATCCACACGGCCAACGGAAGGGGACGGCGGAATTATACCACTGCCGCGTCTTATTTCCCTCATCTCGTTTTCGGCTCTAAAGCTTGTTTTTACGGCCCAACCCCTTCCCCTCCCCATGCGCCTACCCATACCTCCGTATTGTCTTCTTCGCATTGTTTTCCTTCCAATGTCCAGGGGGTTTGCTTTGTATATAAATGACCTTTATTTCAAACAGATGTTTCAGTGATCACATAGGTTATCCCCGATAGCCAGGGTGCCGGCAAGGTACTGTCTGACAACTTCGCCGGGATCGAGGGAAGGCGCACCTGTCATAACATCGATTCCGAAATCCCTGAAAAACTGTTGAGCCCTCCATCCCATGCCTCCCGCAATGATCAGCTCTGCCCCGTTTTCCTTGAGAAATTTGGGTAAAATGCCGGGCTCGTGAGGCGGAGGGACTACCCAATTGATACCAGCGATGGTGCCATCAACCGCCTCCACGATGGCGAACTTTTCGCAATGACCGAAATGAAGGCATAAGATGCCTCCCGCTGTTGGTATAGCAATTTTCATGGCCTAAATCTCCTTGATTAAAAAATATTCACATGATTCTCCGTTAGGAGATATTTTCATTATTCGGTATTGCTGGCTGTAAGTTGAAACACCAGCAAAAGTGTCAAAAAAGGGGAAAGGAAAAGGATTTGATTCGCCCTTTCCCCTCTTAAATTCTATTTTTCTTCAGGCTTGGATTCCAGATCCGAAATCCGGCGTTCAATTTCTTCCAACTCCTTCTGGAGAAAATCGGCATGGTCTCGCAAATACTGTTTTTCCTGCTCAGCAGTGGGAGGTGTAGGAGCGGACATGGGAGCCCCTGGAGGATATCCCCCTGCCGGGGCGCCCCATCCAGGATAACCCCAACCCCCATACCCGGGATAGGGATACCCCCCATAAGCTCGCCTTCCCCAACCGCGGCCGCGGCCCCAGCCCATGCCACGGCCCCATCCGCGGCCCCAACCCCATCGGCCAGGGTTGGGGTTCATGAATCCGGGGACCGGATATCCGGCACAGTATCCCGCTGCTCTTCCTGTCATTGGACCCATTCCCATGGGACCTGTTCGATCTCCAAATGGCATTTTTGACACCTCCTTGAGTTTTATAATGAGTGTACCGGCGCCCTGATTTCGCCGTGGCACCCGCATTCCTTCCTTTGTTGATGTAAATTAACTAAACGCCATTGCCCCGGCACGTCAGGTGTGTCGGTGCTCTGAACTTCTCCCGCCTTGTATCGCTCGAAGGCCTCTTTTACCGCACCCGCGGCCTTGATAACCACCTCCATCAGCACTGTATAGAATGCACTAAAAGCATTGTGTCCGTTGTTGCCCGTCATCAGCACTTTGGCATTGTGATCTATAATTATCTGGGCGGCCTAACGAGGATCAATCTGTCGCAATAAATCCTGTCCACTCGCCATCACTGCGATTTTCATTGACAGTTCCTTTCACTAAAAGGCATAAATGGGAGCCCTAAGAGGATAACCCCATGCCGGGGCGCCCCATGCAGGATAACCCCCCACCCCGTAACCGGGATAGGGGTATCCCCCGTAGGCTCGCCAGCCCCAACTGCGGCCACGGCCCCAGCCCATGCCACGGCCCCAACCGCGGCCGCGGCCCATGCCAAGGCCCCATCCGCGGCCCCAGCCTGGTCCCCAACCCCATCGGCCAGAGATGGGGTTCATGAATCCGGGGACAGGATATCCGGCACAGTACCCCGTTGCTCTTCCTGTCATTGGACCCATTCCCATGGGACCTGTTCGATCTCCAAATGGCATTTTTGACACCTCCTTGAACTTGATACTGAGAGTACAGGCGCTCCGATTTCGCCATGCCCTCACAATCTTTCCTTTGTGGATTGTGGCTTAGCTCAACGCCAGTGCCCCGGCACGTTAGGCACATCGGTGCTCTTGAATTCTCCCGCCTTGTACCGCTCGACGGCCTCTTTTACCGTACCAGTGACGTTCACTATCACTTCGATCCCCGCCGCCTGGAGCGCACGAAAGGCATTGGGTCCACAGCTGCCCGTCAGCAGGACTTTGGCGTTTTGATCCACGATTGCCTGGGCGGCCTGGGGACCAGCTCCATGAGAAAATCCCATTGTCTGGGTGTTATCCACCACTTGGAACTCCATGGTCTCGGTATCCACTATGAGGAAATAAGGCGCCCTTCCGAAACGAGGATCCACCTGTGATGATAAATCCTGACCGCTCGTGGTCACTGCGATTTTCATTGACAACTCCTTTCACTAAAATTTGTTGTTGCTGAACATTTGCCACAACCCCTGTATTAATTTACTTATCCTTCTCCATAGCGGCGGCAACTTTTTTAGCCACATTCCTGAACCCCTGGACCGCTGCCGTTCCATCGAGTGAGAGAACGAACGGTCTGCCATCATCACAAGAGGTCACGATTTCGGCCTCTATAGGGATGCGGCCCAGAAACGGCACGCCCAGTTCAAATGCGGCCTTTTCGCCCCCGCCGATTTTGAACAGATCGATAGTTCCTCCGCAGTGAGGACATATAAAACCGCTCATGTTCTCCACGATCCCCAGCACAGGGAGCTCCAGAAGCCGGCTGAACATAACGGCCTTGCGCGAGTCAAGGAGAGCAACGCTCTGAGGAGTGGTCACAATGACCGAACCTGCATCGCCTTCCTTTATCATCTGGGCCACACTCAGCGGCTCGTCACCTGTGCCAGGAGGAAGATCCACCACCAGGAAGTCCAGATCTCCCCAGTCAGCCTCTGCGAGTAATTGCTTGATAACCCCGTGTTTCAGCGGACCCCGCCAGATTACGGGAGAGTCTGGATTATCCAGCATGAATGCAATTGAAAGCACTTTCACACCCGGTGGAATTTCTGGAGGGACCATTCCCTGCGGAGAGGAAAAAATTTGCTGTTTATCCAGGCCCAACATTTTTGGAATATTGGGTCCATGAAGGTCAGCGTCTAAGATGCCCACACGATATCCAACATGCGCAAGGGACATGGCCAGGTTCACCGCCACTGTGCTTTTACCCACACCGCCCTTGCCGCTCATGACCATCACTCTGTGCCGGATATGCTGCATTCGCTCGTTTAGAAGCTTATTTTCTTGCTCCATTTTTTCCTTTTTATCACTTGTCAAATTCATCATCTCACTCAAGCCTCGCTTTTCTTAAAAAAACACTGCCATTTATTTACCATCTCCCTTTCCACCCGAATTTTCCTCCACGGAACCGCCATCTCCTGCAGCGAGCTTGGGGTAAAACCATTATCATGCCTTGCATTCGGCCCTGACGAAGCAATTGAATAACGTCCCCAATATCGCCGCTGACCCATGGATACAACCGAATTCCCCGTCTCTCCAGGCTTACAGTCCAAAAATTCTCGATTCCCCCACAAACCAGGGCTTCCACTGCTTCCTCTTCAAGCATTCGGATCCTTCTCCAGGGGCTCCACCCCACCGTTGAGATCACCTTGCGCTGCAACTCATCATTGTTTTTCAGCGTGAGAATTAAAAAATCCGGAGCGTGATCGAACCGTGGAGATACACGGCCGTTGAACCGAGGGATGGCCACCTTCATCCATCAATCCTCCCAGCCATAATATCAAGCAATGAGCATGCCAGCATCCGAAACAAATTGATTAACATTTTGATTTTACATCGTTTTTAACTTAAGCAGCAAAGATTAATTGCCAATGACACATGATTAAAGTTGCAGTTCTGCAATGCAAAATAGTCCCGCTTTTTTGCGTATGTGCAACTAGATTTATTTAATTTTTAAGATTATCCTATTAGGTCAACAAATAAAACTTTAATTACTTGATTTTTATTAAATT
>CAZTAS010000035.1:0-34990 GCA_964611635.1 uncultured Thermodesulfobacteriota bacterium | reverse complement strand
ATTATATATTAATATAACCTGTATGTCAACTAATTAATGGCGTTTTCTATAATAATGGTTTCGTTCAGTCAAGCATCTTTTTTACTCATTAACGTGGCTTATCCAGCCTTGCCCCCTGTTTCTCGAAAAGAACCAGATGGCGCATGCCGTCAGCACCCCACCAATATCTGCCCGAAAGTCGGGCACGATTATAAGAATGCCCGCGGCAATGAGAGCGATCCTGGGGACTAATCCCAAAACGGATCGTAAGTATCCCATAAACCCCGACGAAAGGAAGACGATGGCGAGCGCAGCCCGGACAACGCTTATCAACACCGCCACCGGAGAGCCAACAAGAACCAGGCTCGGATCATACGCAAAGGCAAAGGGCAACAGGAAGGCCGCGAAGCTGAGCTTCAAGCTGAACTTTGCCGTCTCCACCCAATCGGCCTCGGCCATCCCCGCGGCTATGAACACGGCACCACATACAGGGGGAGTGACGGCCGAAAGAATGGCCAAGTAGAACACAAACAGGTGAGCCGCTATAGGTGGGAGGCCCAGACTTATCAATACAGGGCCCACTACCACCACTGCTACAATGTATGCGGCAGTTGTGGGAACCTCCATCCCAAGAATGATGCTGGTCAGCCCTGTCAGGAGCAGGGCGACGAAAAGGCTGTCCTTGCTGAAGGCCAGGATGCTGGAGCTGACCTTTACCCCCAGACCGGTGAAGGCGATCACGGCGATAATCACCTGGGCGCTGGCACAAATGCTGGCAATGAGTGCTGCCTGACGGGCTCCGTTCTTGATGGCCAGTTTAAACTTTGGCAATGCGGAGCGGACGTCGAGCCGCCAGTTTTCGTCCAGAAAGGCAAGAGGAAGTGTGCACGCTGTCGCCCAAAATGCAGAGTACTGCGGGGTGTAACCCTGCAAAAGCCAGTAAACGAGCACGGCAAAGGGGATAAGGAAGAAGCCGCTGGCCTTGATGGTTTCTCCCCACGGCGGGATTTCCTCGGCGGACAATCCGCTGTAGCCCGCACGATGCGCGTAAAAATAAATGCCGGAGCCCACGGCAAAAAAATAAAGGATGGCGGGCAAAGCGGCGCATAGGGCGATCCTGAGGTAGGGTGTCTGGATCAGCTCTGCCATGATAAAGGCGCCCGCTCCCATGATGGGGGGCATTATCTGCCCCCCGGTGCTCGCTACAGCTTCCACCGCGGCCGCCAGCGCCGGTCTGTACCCCAGCCTTTTCATCATGGGGATGGTGAAGGCTCCGGTGGAGGCAACGTTGGCGCTGGCACTGCCGGAGACGGATCCGAAAAGGGCGCTGGAGATCGTAGCCACGTTGGCAGGGCCGCCGGAGTACCGACCCGCTAGGCGAACCGAGATTTTCATGAACCCAGTGCCTCCACCGGTGTGCACGATGAAGGCCCCCAGAAAGACAAAAATGGCGATGACGTTGGCGCTCACCCCCAGAAGCTGCCCCCAGATACCCCCCGTGGTCAGGTACAACATGCTGCCCAGGGTCTCCAGACTATATTCCGGATGACCGAATTTCCCCGGGATGAGATGGCCGAAGATCGCATAAAGCAGGAACAGCGAGGCTATCAGGGGAAGGGCTGGCCGGACCATTCTTCGGGCAGCCTCGAGGATGATGAAGACAAGGAGAAAGCCCATCCAGATTTGCATGGGTCCGGTGGCCGCGCCGTATTGTTCGATGATTGCCTCATACTTAACCCACACGTAACCACAGAAGCTCACACCCAGTATGACAAAAAGGATGTCCATGGCCCATCTGATTCGGCCGCGCTCAATAGCTCCGCCCAGAAAGATCAATATGAGCGCCAGGGACAGGTGCATGGCCCGCTCTTTCATGTTGGGCAAAAAGGCGTAGACAGGCAGAATCATCTGGAACAGCACAAAGAAAATGGAGATCGCAAAGACAAATCTATACACTATCCGTGATAGCATTGAAGCCGCCTTGCCAGTGCAAAAAGGCCCCTCTATCCGTTGGAAAGAGGGACCCTGTCATGGGTGATGACCCACTTATTCCGCAACGCAAATCTTCAAACACACTGGCGGTAATTGTGTGGGAAGAAAACACATACAGAAACGTTCAATTTCCTACTGCAGATCTTCGGACACCTTGAAGCCGATCTCCTTGTAATATCGCAAAGCGCCAGGATGAACCTTGGCTACCAGCAGGTTCAACTCCTCAATCTTAACCAGCTTCATGGCCGGGTGAGCCTTCTCCCAGACTTTCCTGTTCTCCCAGAAAGCCTTGGTAATCCTGTAAGCCACATCGTCGGGCAGATCGGCAAGTGTGTATGTGCCAACCTGAAGGCTCATGGTCTTCACATCGTAGTTGACGCCCTTGTAAGTCCCCTTGGGTATTATATAGCGGACGAAATTTTTCGATACCTTCTGGTAATCCTCATCCTTTAGCTCAAGGAGCCGTATGGGCATGGTTGCCGCGATCTCCTCCACCAGGGATGCTGGGGCGGAACTGGCGGTGGAAAAACCGACCGCCCTCCGGTTCTTGACGGCCTGCACCCCTTCACTGAGATCAACAGTCTGAAGCTTCACCTTGTCCTTAATGCCTATGGCTTCCATAACCTGCATGGTGAATCGCGCCCCCGCGCTGCCCGCTCCGCCCGGGATGAATCGCTTTCCCACCAGGTCGCGGAGGGATTTCACCCCGCTGTCCTCCCGCACCACCCAGTGCATAACGATGCCGGGTATTGGCCATAGGGTACGAATTTTTTCATAGCCGCCTTCCTTGAACTTTCCTTCGGCTTTCAGAGCCGATGCGATCAGTATCGGTGGAGAGGTGAACAGGAAATTTTTCCGTGTCTTGCTCTCTTTTACGTTGACCATGGATCCCGGGCTTGTTTCCACAGTGACCTGAATATCAGGCGCCCCGGCCATGATGGCCTCGGCCTGGCCGACGGCATAGGCATAATAGGTTGAAACCTGGCGCGCGCTTTTCAATACCAGCCGCGTTTCCGCTGTAGCTGTAACGGCCAGAGCAAGGCAAAGAAAAATACCAAATACACCAAAAGACAATCGTTTCATCGTTTTTTCTCCTTTTCTATGATATAAATGATATAAAAGGGTGAAAAAACCTTTTGATCTCTGATTATTTAGGCTACCAGCAACCCATCAAAGTGTCAAACTTTTTTAGCATATAAAAAATAGTATCATTGAAAAACCCGTATTTCTTTTTGGGCTTGAAAAATGTCTTCAATATCGTCATAGTAAACAAGAAATTTATGACTCTGAAATCGTAAGAGCTTTTCATGAAACCAACAGCTTACCCATACATTTGTTTTCTGGTAGTTGCTGCCGCACTTCTTTGCCTGCTTCCGCGGATAGGCGGTGCGGTGGATTACCCAAGGCCCCGCGGTGCGGTCAACGATTTTGCGGGAGCCATACCCGACGGCATCGAGAGAAAGATGGAGGCCCTCTGCCGAGAGGTATGGGACAAAACCGAAACAGCCCTAGTGGTGGTCACTGTCAGCACCCTGGAAGGTGTGGATCCATTCACTTACACCCAGGGCCTTTACGAAAGGTGGGGCATCGGCAAAAAGGGGGCAGACAAGGGAGTCCTATTTCTGGTGGCACTAAAAGAGCGGCGCATGCGCATCCACACGGGATACGGCGTGGAGGGGATACTGCCCGATGGCAAGCTGGGCGAGATCCGGGACATGTACATGATCCCCTTTTTCAAGAAAGGAGACTTCAGCGGTGGCCTCATGAACGGGCTTACAGCCGTAGCCCTCATTGTTACACGGGACGCGGGCGTGAAACTTACAGGCAATTACCCACTCTACAAGTCGCGGGGAAGGGCCAGAACAGTTGGAGGTGCGGGCCTTTCTGCATTAATCGGCCTGATATTCCTGTTCCTTATATTGATGCGCAGCGGATTTTTCTTTCCCTTTTTATTCCTAGGAGGTCCGCGGTACCGGGGCGGCGGATTCGGGGGCTTCAGCGGCGGGTTTGGAGGGTTCGGCGGCTTTGGCGGAGGCACCAGCGGCGGAGGCGGCGTGGGAGGAGGTTGGTAGTTGAAGATTGGAAACAAGCAAGCCCTATTTGCATTTTTCCATCATAATATGCACAGTATTTCTGATTGTCCGATCAGCGAGGTGATCCAATGAAGAAGTCACCGCAGAGGCCCGATGATGTCATACCTGGCTTTGTGGCCGACTGCCAGAGGGCGTTTGGCCCTAACCTGCTGTCCATAATCCTTTATGGCAGCGGAGCGACGGCGGATTACCTTCCGGGGAAGTCAGACCTCAATTTCCTGGTGGTTCTGACAGAGGAGGGGATCGAACGGCTTGATGCTGCCTTTGGCCTGGTGGATCGGTGGCGGAAGCGTTGGGTGACTCCCCCAACATTCGTGACTCTGGAATACGTGCAGACTTCCCTCGACTCCTTTCCAGTGGAGTTTTACAACATGCAGCGGGCTTTCAGGGTGATCCACGGAGAGGATGTGCTGGCGAGCTTAAGCTTCAAGCGCGAGATGCTGAGGCTCCAGGTGGAACGGGATCTGAAGGGAAAGCTACTGTTGCTCCGACAGGCCTTTCTGGAAGCAAAGGGTCGCGGCCGACGCCTACGGGAGGTTATCGGACCGTCGCTGTCGGCGTTCTCCTCACTGTTTGCAGCGCTGCTGTTCCTCATGGAGCATGAGGTTCCGGGCAGCAAGCGGGGCATATTGCAAGACGCCACCGCTGCCATGGGACTGGACACAAGCGTTTTCCATCAACTGCTGGATATAAAGGAAGGGCGGAGCAAGCTCTCCGACAGAGAATTGTTGGATCTGTTCCGCTCGTACCTGAAGGAGGTCCGAAGGGCCGCTCTCTTCGTGGACCGCTGGGGTAAGGAAAGAACTCCGAGTGAGGAATTTCGTGGAGGTACAAAATGAGCACTGGGGTCAAAATCCTGATAGGCATCCTCGTGGCCATTGCCGTCATGGGTTTCACTACTTATGGAAGTTACAACAGCCTGGTTGTGCTGGATGAAGGGGTCAAGAGCGCGTGGGCGGAGGTGGAGAACCAGCTCCAGCGGCGCTTCGACCTGATCCCCAATCTCGTTGAGACGGTCAAAGGCTATGCCGCCCACGAGCGGGAGGTGCTGACACAGGTGACGGAGGCACGGTCCCGGGTGGGCGGTGCCGCCACTGTGCCCGAGAAGATAGCGGCCAACAACCAACTCTCCACTGCCCTCAGCCGTCTGCTGTTGGTAGTGGAGCGATATCCGGACCTCAAGGCCAACGTAAACTTCATCCGCCTTCAGGACGAGCTGGCCGGCACCGAAAACCGCATCGCTGTGGCCCGTAAGCGCTATAATGACAGCGTCCAGTCTTACAACGTCAGGATCCGGAGATTCCCTACAAACATCATGGCAGGGCTCTTCGGATTCCAGCGGGCTGAATTCTTCCGCCCGCCCGCCGAGGCCAAGGAAGCGCCTAAAGTCAAGTTTTAAAATCATGTTTTATTTCATCTACAAACTGCTTTACCAACCTCACGGAGTGATATCGTTTACGCGACTTTTTTATTACATCAGCTCCCGGTCCATTTTCGCTGCCATAACGGCTTTCGTCCTGGTTCTGGTGCTGGGGCGGCCCATTATCAATTTTCTGTTCCAGAAGGGAGCCCGCGATCACCAGCGGATAGATGTAAATCTTTTCCCGGAGAACAAGCAGGGTACGCCCCACATGGGTGGAGTGCTTATCATCCTCGGCAGCATGGTTTCGGTCCTTCTGTGGTGCAACCTGGCCGACCGCTTCGTCCAGATTCTGTTCGGGGTCGCGGTGGCCTTCGGGGGATGCGGCATTCTGGACGACTTGCTCAAGGTGGCCAGAGGTAACCCCCAGCATGGCCTGAGCAGATATCAAAAGATTGGCATGCAGGGAGTGTTTGGCTTGATTCTTGGCTTGATAATCCTGAGCGAAGGCATCACGCCGCTTCCCGGTGCCCTGATCTCCAAGCTCTATATCCCGTTTTACAAATTTCCCATTGTGGATCTTCCCTTCCTGGTATATCTGGTGTTTATAATCCTCTTGGTGCTCTATGCATCAAACGCAGTTAATCTGACCGATGGCATGGACGGGCTGGCGGTAGTTCCCGCACTTTTCACCTTCGCCCTGTACGGCGTGTATGCATGGATCCTGGGCAACGAGAAGTGGTCGGATTACTTTCTTTTTTACCTGGTGGAACCGGGGGAAAAAAACCTATACCTCTATACCGGGGAGGTGTCAATCTTTTGCGCCGCACTGATCGGAGCCTGCCTTGGCTTCCTTTGGTTCAATACCTATCCGGCGGAAGTCTTCATGGGGGACACGGGCTCTCTGTACCTGGGAGGGATCATCGGTGCATTAATCGTCTTGGTGAAGCAGGAAATCCTTTTTTTCTTGGTGGGGGGGATATTCCTGGCGGAGTTTGTGTCGGTATTTGTCCAGGATTACATAGGGATAAGACTTCTGGGCAGGCGGATTTTCTTCCGAGCCCCCCTCCATCATACCTTTCAACACCGCGGCCTGGCAGAGACAAAGATTGTCGTGAGATTCTGGATCATTTCGGGCATACTCACTTTGATATCTCTAGCCACCATCAAAATTCGTTAACCACAACAGATTCTGCTGCTTGGAGCGTTCCATGAGCCCGCAGGGCAATGTGGAATTCAATCACGTGATGAGAAGCATGATGGAATCGCCTTAAATGGAGGAGTAACTATGTCAGGAAGGTCTTTTCTTCAAATTCCCGGCCCGACCAATGTTCCCGGGCGGGTCTTACAGGCCATGGGCCGCCCTTTGATCAATCATCGAGGGCCCGAGTTCCCCGGGCTCTTGGCTGATATTACCTCAGGCTTGAAATATGTCTTCCAGACCGGTGCAGGAGAAGTGGTTGTTTTTCCCGGCTCTGGCACAGGCGGAATGGAGGCGGCTTTGGTAAACATGGCGCCACCGGGCAGCAAGTTGGTTGGAGTGAACCAGGGAGCTTTCAGCAACCGCTGGGCCGAAATGGCTCTCAATCTTGGCTATCGTGTTGAGAAGATCGATCTGGAATGGGACAGTCCGCTTCTTCCGGAGCAGTTGGTTGAACCCCTGTTGCAAGATCGGGATAGGGAAGTCCGTGCTGTGTTGATCACCCATAACGAGACCTCAACGGGCGTTACTAACGACCTCCAGAAGATCTGCCGGGCTGTTCGCGCCTCCGGGCATGCCGCATTGATTCTGGTGGATGCGGTAAGCTCGCTGGGTTGCATTGACCTGCGCTTTGATGAATGGGAAATCGATGCTGCGGTCACGGGAGCTCAAAAAGGGCTCATGTGCCCGCCCGGCCTGGCAATATTGGCTATCAGCCCAAGGGCCGTAGAAGCAGCAAAGATGAACACCTTCCCGCGGTTTTTCTGGGACATTCCGGTCGCCATTGAACGAGGCAGGAGAGGCCAATGTCCCTATACGCCAGTCACCAGTCTGCTCTTCGGAATGAAAGAAGCTCTGGCCATGATTCGGGAGGAGGGACTTGAGCGGGTTTTCTTACGCCATGCCTTTTTGGCGGAAGGGGTGCGCCGTGGAGTCCTGGGCATGGGGCTATCACTCCTGGTCAATGGAACGGAGGCATCCAATTCGGTGACTGCCGTTCGGGTTCCCAGAGGCTTAGATGTGAAAGCTTTCATGAGTACCGCCCGCGACAGATATCATATCGTCCTGGGAGGCGGCCTGGGAAAGCTGGAGGGAAAGATCTTCCGCATCGGCCATATGGGCTACCTGAACGAAACGGAAGTGCTGGCCATTATCGGCGGGATCGAAATGAGTATGGCCCACTGTGGCGCGGAAATACAACCCGGCGCAGGTGTCCGGGCATGTGAAGAGGTGTTTGTCAATTACCCGGGTTAGGTTCGGTGATGTAGGTTAGATTGTTAAGAGCAAACTTTTAAAAATGCCCTGAGAAAGAGCGCCTGCGCTGGCGACCGGATGTATCCAAGGCCCGGGTCAGGCGGTCACGGAAGTTCTGGATCCATTCCGACCTAGCGGGGTCGTGCAGGGAGCCGCAGTTGGCTATGAGCCGTGCCGTGGAACCCTTGAGGACCGTGGCAATGACCTTGAGCCCGTTCTCTCGCAGGGTACTGCCTGTGGAGGTGTTATCGATAATGGCCTCAGCGTCCTCGGGCGGCTTGGCCTCCGTAGCTCCGAAGCTCAGAAGAAGAGAGACATTGGAGTATCCCCGCCTCCGGACGTTGCGCCATGGAGTTATCACTGAGGGTTCAACGCCGGTGGCGCGCACAACGAGGTCTTCGGCTAGGTTCAGGTACTCGGTGGAGATGCGGATCTCCCGGCGCGGTATCGCCAGCAGGTCCTCCAGGGTCTGGACCTCCTCCCATTCCTGAGGTACGGCCATCACGATGTCCACCCTGCCGTATCCCAGGTTCAAGATCACTTCGGCGTCGGTGCTGGAGCGGGTCTCCAGGAACCAGTCAAGCCCGGATATACCCACGTCGTAATACCCCTCTGCCACCAGCATTGGAATTTCCTGGGGCCTGAGCACCTTGACTTCAACAGCCGGATCGCCCAAGGTGGGCCGATAGCCACGGTCTCCCTCCCCGTAGCCATCCAGCATAAATCCAGCGCGCTGGAAAATGTGCTTGGTATCCTTTTCAAGGCTCCCCTTGGGAATGGCCAATTTAATCTTCTTCACCGCTTCTTTACCTCTTCAAGTAATTTATTAACTTTCGATAATTTTAATGCTTTAAACTTACAGCTTGCGCGAGGCGCTCTCCTGCCTCCGCAAGGGACACAACCTCCGCGGCGCCCTGCAGGGTGTCCCGGATTTCGCACAAGCCGCGGGCCACATCATTAACGTCCAAAATCAGCACAAACCGGCAGCCTGATCTGGCGGCCTGATTGACCTGGTCCTGAAGCTCCAAGGGTAGCATGGGAGAAGAGACGCGGAGTCCCCGCTCCCTCAGATCCACCGCTATCTCCACCGCTTTCTCCTTCAAGCTGGCATCCCCCGTGGTCACCGCCACATCCACCGGGGCGGTATCCACAGTATGGCCGCTTTTCAGGAAAAGTTCCACCACCCGATCAAAGCCGAAAGCAAAGCCGGTGGCGGGGATGTGCGGACCATCAAACTCTTGCACCAGCCGGTCGTAGCGTCCTCCGCCGCAGATCTGCTTCCGGGCTCCCAGCAGGGGCGAATCGATTCCGAAGACCATTCCCGTATAAAAATCAAAACCCCGCGTTAGGCCCAGCACCACATCAAAAGGATCCACTCTGTGGGTCTTGAGCCAGCCGCAGATTGCCTTGAGGTTTTCCAGAGCCATTTTGGCTGCGGTGCCGGAGATGAGCCCCTCAGCCTCCGTGGCTGCATCTTCGCTGGAAGTCTTGAACCGGGCTATCCGTAAAATTCGCTCCTGCCATTCTTCAGAAAGCGGCCCCTGCGCTTTCCATAAGGCCTGGATAGTTTTTTCCGTGTACTCGGGGAGTTTCTCCACCCAGCTTTGTGCCATTTCCTCGCGGTAGTCCCTGGATGGTCTGATTTCGTATTCACCTTTGTATCCGATCTCGTCCTGGATGCGGAAAAGGTATGCAATTCGGGACTTGATATACTCCAAGTCCTCCCGGTCTAAAGATTCCTTATTTATCAGATCCGAGCAGTTATCCCTCACCCTCTGAATCCGTTCGAGGTCGCCGATTA
Organism: uncultured Thermodesulfobacteriota bacterium; assembly: GCA_964611635.1. GTDB lineage: Bacteria > Desulfobacterota > JAFDED01 > JAFDED01 > JAFDED01 > JAFDED01. Next base: position 25,310 of record CAZTAS010000035.1, on the reverse strand, counting down.
AACGGCTTTGAGCATCGAAATCCAGCCCTCCTTGCGCCAGGATGTCGCGGAAAATGCCAATATTTCCTACTTTCAAAGTGTAATTCTTAATTCCAAGTCCTTTAAGTACGCTGACGGCAGCTGCGATTACCTCGGCATCGGCCAGGGGATCCTCCGAGCCCATGAGTTCCACTCCTGCCTGCCTGAACTCCCTAAACACCCCGGCCTGGAGACGCCTGTATTGAAAGCACTGGCCGATATAGTACAGCTTGTAAGGCAGTGGCATCTGAGCTAGCTTGTCCGTGGACACCAGCCGGCACACAGGGGCTGTCATCTCGGGCCGCAGGGCATATTCGATGCGATCCGAGATAAAGGTGAACATGGATTCCCGGATCTCATCGCCCGCCCGTGCTGCAAGCAGGTGGAACTCTTCGAACATCGGTGTCTGGATCTGCCGGAAGCCGAAGCGCTCGAATGTGCTCTGGAAGCCCCGCTCAACGTGATTCCTGACAGCCATGTCCTCGGGGAGAAAGTCTCGCGTTCCCCTGGGGGTTGAAAATTTCGCCACGTCCTCGCCTCCTTACAAAAAAACAAAAAAGCCTTGAGTACATCGGCGCCTCAAGGCTTAATTATGCTCCACTAAGGGAAATTCAGGGCATGCCTCAAGGCCCGGCCTTTAAATGACCGTGATAAACATTACCATGCACATGAGGCTTCAATCTCACCATATCCTAAAAACCCATTAAGCTATCACAACTAATTGTTTTTTTATTTAATTAAATTTTTCATGGTTTGTCAAGAAATTTTAATTGATCTGCAAAGTTTATCACAACCTGGGTATTGTACTAGATGTAAGGCCAATTTATAAATTTTTCTCTTGACGCGCGCCATATCCATTTTTATGCTAAGTTATTGTATTAAGGGTGCCGGAATTTGATGATGGCGGTATGGGGTGATAAAGTGATTGATAAATGGAAGGCGGCATCTAGGGGGCATGTGGTTGGATTGCTGGTTTCCCAGATGCCCGAAAGTAATCGATGAGGACGCTAAGATGAAAGAATTGAAGAGAAAGGCAGAAGAGCTATTATACCGGTTCAAGGGCGACGGGTATGCCTTCGGTTTCGGGGTTCTGGAAAAAGCGGGTCCCATGGCCGCATCCCTTGGCATGCGTGCCATGGTGGTGGCAAACGCCTCGGCGCCCTGGCATCGTTCCACCGTGGCTGCCGTGATGGATTCCTTGAAAGTAGCGGGCATAGGTGTACTGGGCGATATTGTCGGGGGCGCCAGGCCCAATGCTCCCCGGGAGGATGTCTATCGGCTGGAAGGGCACATACTCCATCGACGTCCCGACTTGCTGGTGGTGGTGGGGGGCGGAAGCGGCATCGACGCGGTCAAGGCGGCGGCGGTTCTGGCGGCCTTTGGTGCCGAGGGAGCGGAAATAGACCAGTGGTTCGGAGTGGGCCAGGTCAGCGCCGCAACACAGCGGACGGGCCGGAGTGCCCTGCCAATCCTGGCCGTCCAAACGGCATCATCATCCGCTGCTCATCTCACCAAGTATTCAAACGTCACAGATCCCATGGCCGGGCAGAAAAAGCTCATCGTTGATGAGGCCATCGTGCCACCCTTGGCCGTGTTCGATTATGGGTGTACCTTTGAGATGGGGCTTGACTTCACACTCGACGGGGGGATGGACGGGATCTCCCACAGCCTGGAGGTCCTTTATGGCGCTGTCAAGTCTCCCAATTACGATGAGGTGAAGGAAATAACTCTTACCGGCATTGAGCTTTGCCTGGCGGGGCTGTTGAGCACATCCCGTGATTCCAAGGACCGCGAAGGCCGGCAACTGCTGGGCCTTGGGACCGACCTTGGTGGCTACGCAATCATGGTGGGCGGGACCAACGGCGGCCACCTGACCAGCTTTAGCCTTGTGGACATACTCTCCCACGGCCGGGCCTGCATGCTGACGAACCCGTACTATACGGTTTTCTTCGCTCCGGCCATCGAGGACCCCCTGCGCGGGGTCGGAGACATCCTATACCGCCATGGCTTCATAAAGGAGAAGGTAGAATCCCTGCGCGGCCGGGACCTGGGAATGGCCGTGGCACGGGGGCTTGTTGCAGTGGAGGAGGCGGTGGGATTCCCCACCACGCTGGGCCAGGTCCCGGGAGTTACCCGCGAACACATCTCAAGGGCCCTTAACGCCGCCAAGGACCCGCAGTTGGAATCCAAGCTCAAGAACATGCCGGTGCCGCTGGACGCATCCAAAGTGGACCAGTTCATGGGACCCATCCTTGAGGCAGCCATGACGGGAAAATTCGAGGGTATCCGGAATATGAAGTAAGAGTAGAAACAACCCTAAAGGATATCTTTCACTATGGATTGCATCCAAGTTAGACAAAAGCCCCCTGATAAAAGGGGCTTTTCCCACGTCTATTTGTAGTTTATGTTTATGATGATCATTTGTTTTATGTTTACTCCATAATTATTTATAAATATTTGAAATCAAATAATTGTCAAGTATTTTTGATATAGGGGAAGTCATTAGAATTTAACCTGGTCGTAGACTGAGTGGCGGGAGCAATTTATTTGTCCTGGCCCAGTAGCAGCATGAGGAGTCTTCAATAATCTAAAGGTGGTGAGTTAAACTTCTTGTCGCTTTAAGACTCCGTCGCCTTGTCATCCGGGGCATTTGAGCAACTTTTTTATGCTTTAATGAGCAGTCCAGCCGCCATCGATCAAAAGGATATGGCCGGTGACCAAATTGGATGATTCGGACGCAAGATAAATCACAGCGCCAATCACGTCATCAGGTTGCCCCACGCGACCCAGAGGGATATTCCGTAGGACAAAATCATTATAAGCCTTCTCTTCTAACATTGGCCTGGTCATGGGGGTCTCGATATAGGTAGGCGCAATGGCGTTCACGTTGATGTTATACTGTGCCCATTCTATGGCCAGGACTCTGGTGATTTGATTAACACCACCTTTACTGGCGCAGTAAACAGACCTTTGAGGTAACCCGACACTCCCCGATTGCGAGGAGACGTTAATGATCTTTCCCTTCCTCTGGCGAATCATCTCCTTTCCCACGGCCTGTGCACAGAAGAATAGACCTTTTAAATTCGTGTCAATAATTTTATCCCAGGCCTCCTCAGTCACCTCCACCGCCCATTGGGGATTGTTAAAACCGGCATTGTTTACAAGGATATCCAGGTGCCCGAAGGTAGTGACGGATTCTTCCACCATCTGGTCAATCTCTGATCTCTGGCAGATGTCCATTTTTTGGATTAACACCTTCCTGCCGAAATTTCCCGCCTCCTTGGCCACACTTTCCAGTTCCGAGCGGGTTCTACTACATACCACGAGATCTGCACCATACTTGGCCAAAGCCAGAGAGATGTGGTAGCCCAGTCCTCTGCCTGCACCTGTAATAACGGCCACTTTTCCTGAAAGGTCAAACTCTGGGAAAGGAGTATATCTTGTTTCCATCTAAGTCCTATAAATATTGTCCTTATTATATAGTTGTAAGAGGCACGAATATTTCTGTTGTGATGTTTCCAAATCCAACTCAAGTTCGATAAGCATAATAATTGAATGAATCACACAATCTATTTCTCCGATAAGCCCGGCAATATGAGATGTTATCAGCCAACATTTATTAAAGAGATAATATTATAAATGTTATAACTTCTTGACGAATTCTTCAGGCGAGAAACACATGTCTGAAATGATATCCTGCAATGTGCCCGGTTTCAGATCCCGGCCATTTATGAGAATGACCAGACGCTTGCCATCAGCATACGGTAATAAAAAGCATACCTTCCTTTTTGGCGATCAAAAACAAAACACGGTGCTTCTGCCACTTTTGCGATATCTTTGTGGCTTGCCAGCGGGCAACTTTCTCAAGTAGGAGTTTGGAAGTTAAATTTAATGAACAATACCCTATTTCATATATTTTTCTATTCTACTACCTCCAATCCAGGAAAGAATTTATACCGAACTATTTTCGAAGGGATTCTCCATTTAAAAACAACATGAAGGTCAAATAAAAACCCCGCTATACCGTTAGGAAATAAATTAATGAATTTTACCAACTTATCTATTTCTATTCCAACAGCAAACTTTTTTCTATGGATATGCTCATTGTCTCTGATATTCATTAGGATTTTGAAATTATTCCAATTTTGCTGACTCTTATCAACACGGCAGCCTGTCATTTGAGGAATCCAACAATCTATTTTATCATCAAATGACACTTTGTTAGCTTTATTATCTATTAATTGGTTATCTGGGTGTGATCTATTGTATATATCAGCTTGAAATCTAATAAACGCTTCAATGCTTGCAATCCCATTAGTAATTGAATCAAGTAATTTATTATACGATTTTTGTTTGATACTTTCATTTAACTCCGATACTGAATGTTCAAATAAATATTGATAAGAATATAGGCTTATAATTCCTGGGCGATGTAATGACGTAATTGTTTCTCCTGTTTTACGATCGAAAACTTTAACATAGCTATCGCCGTCAACATTAGTTTCCCAAGTGCTTCCTGCTAAATTTTCAAATTTTGGAACTGATTTTGAAAAATCTCTGCATTCTTCAACAATTCGATTAAAATTATCATCTGAGCCAAAACATCGTTTGACTTTTGCATCCGTAGTAAAAAAAGCTCCCTCTTTTGTTGAGCGAGCCATTGCCATTATTAATTCATGGGCTTTTTTTCTGTTGAGTTTTTTGATTAGTAATTTCATGATTTCGTTTTCACGGCAGATCATGAAAATCAGCAATCTTTATTTAGACATTGATGTTAGTTTTTTTGAGACTACAGCATTACCCTCACTTCGTTATCACCCGGTCCTTTACCTGGACCTGGACGGTTTTGTCCGGCGTTGGCATCAGCTTGCCCACGGAAAAGCGGGAAGCAACCTTCTCAACCTCCGCCTGGCACAGTTCCTCTATGTCCACCCCCAGCCGCTCCTTTGTCACCGGATCCTCAAGGGCGTCCCCCTCGCGGAAGACGATCAGCTTCATTTCCTTCCGGATATGTTCACCGGTACCCAGGTTGGCATAAATTTTATTTCCTTTAACCTTGATGACGAGTCCCTCCACCAGGGGAAAGCAGTTCATGAATTTCAGGGCCAACCCCTGGATGAGATACTGGAGGCGGGAGAGGCTCACCTCCCGGTCGAACACATCCTCGGCCGCCATTATGGTAGAGGTCTCGGTGTTAACGAATCGGGCCAGAATCTCGATGGAGCTTGGTTTTTCCACCACCATCCCCACGAAGATCCCCTCTGCGGCGATGAGCTTACCAACCTTGAGGGCATTGGATTGGTCGGCAAGGTCGGAGGTTGCAAGCTTGAGTTCCCTGAGCGCCACTTCCAGCTCAGGACCCCGGGCCACAACATTGAAGCGTCCCTGGTTCACAAAGGCCTCGGCTAGCCTCTGGTGGATGGTGGATCCCAGTGGCGTCAGCTCCCCCTCCTGCTGGAAGGGAAGGATGGTCACTGCCAGCCGAGAGCTTATGTCCCGGACCTTAGGGACTTTCCGGGTCACTACGATCTCCTCCGTGGCCTTGTTTCCCGCGGCGTCCTCCGCTTCCACCCGGAAGCGGTTCTCCCCCTTTCGCAATTCCTCTACGTGATTGAAGAACAGGTTCTTACCGGGAAGAAGGGGTAGGCCCCGACCGTTGACGCGAATGGCCACTACCCGGTTATCGTCCCATGCCCGTCCCTCAATGAAAAAGGACTGTAAATACAGTTCTTTTTCCCGGGCGAGGCCGCGAAGCTCCAGCACAGGAGGGGTGCGATCGAAAAGGGCGCTCCATTTAGAGGCCGGGCTCAAACCTTTTCTGGGTGCGGTATTATAGAAGGGCACGGAATAGCCAGTGCCCAAAGAGGCGTAAAGTGCGCGGCTGTTGCTGGTTTTCTCCTGGCTCTCCAGCGGGATCTGACCGGAGGTGGTATTGCCCAGCACATCCATCACCCGAAAGGGCAAAGCAGCTCCGGCTGCCTGCAACTCCTGTCGGAAGTCCATTTGCCTGTTTCCGCGGCCTTCCAGCCGCTTGCTCCCCAGGACGATCTCCTGCACACCGCTCTCGTCGAAGACCCTGCCCTCCAGCCGCCATCTCCCAGGGTCCGTCTGGATCACCTCGTCAAGACCCAGCAGCGGCCCTTCCCTGTCAACCCTGATGTTCATTTGGAGGCTGGCACTTTTGCCCGTTAAATCTATGGCCTCAACTACAACCCGGTTCATGCCCGGCCGCAGTGAGATCTTTTGCCGGAAAGGGATCTCCGTCCTGCTCAGCTCAATGAAAAGCGGCTTGCCATTGATCAGCACGGAGTAGACGAACTGATCGTCCGTGGCGCGTCCCTCCAGAAGGAGGCTGAACTGATTCGTCACCTCGTCTTCCCGGGGGGTAACGATCTCGATGCGGGGGGGCATACGATCCCGACCCGTTTGCTCCAGGATCTTCCGCCGGGTCAGGTTGATGAAATACTTGGCTTTTGCGCTGGGGGCCTGGGAGAGGGAGGTCTCTAGTTCCCGGAGCGCCTCCTGGTACCGGCCGGAGAAATAGTAGACGATTCCCAGCTCGCGCCGGGGAAAGTAGTCGATAAAGTGCATTCCGTATGTCCGGGCCCGACGCCGGTCCTCGGCTCGCTGCTGAATGGCCTCCCTGAAATCTCTCTCCGCCTCGGCCCAGAACTTTCCATCAGAGAAGGATATCCCCCGCTCGTAATAGTTCCACCATCGGTTCCTGAATGTACCCCGCACTAACCCGTATTCCTTGCCGTCCCGGATGTAACGCCCGCGGGGCGGACCCGGGGCGCAGGATATGGCAAGAGTAAGCCAGGCAGTTCCTATAAGGATTATCAAGGCAAAACGATTTCTCATATTTTTTGTAATAACATTTACCCAGAGGCCAATGATGCTGAAAAAGCGAGGAAATTAAAAGCCACTGGCCTCCATACTTCATTCAAACCGGGGGATGAAAATTCTTTTTTCGCGTGCCGCCTCTCCAGCCACCCCTGAATAATTTCGCTACATTACTATATATATATGAAAAAATGGTATATTCACTCCCTATCTTTTAATATCAACCCTGCTGGAGTTAGGATAGATATGATTTCTTAGACAATTTGACTAATGCAAAATGTGATGCACTTGAGGGATGCATGAGCATTATTAACTCTCGGAGCCAGTTGCATGAGGCTCGTGTTGCAGTTGTATTTCGGCATTCCTGAAACCGCATTTTCTGTATCAGAAATGGATGATAACCGATGTCAGGAACAGGTGCTGCCGCACATCGGCTCTGGTATTGGGGATTCCCAGGACGTCTCCTTCCACGTCGTTGCCCCATCGGAACACGTAAGCGCAGTCCAGCACGAATCGTCCAATCATAACTCCCGTTCCCAGACTGAAGCCGAAATAGTCCTCCGGGTTTTTGTGGGAGGGCTCGGGGTCGTAAAACAAGCCGGCTCTCAGCGGAATAACGGTCTTGGATAGAATGAAGAGGTATTCCATGCCGGCCCGGAGTTGGGTAGTTGCCCCGATGTCAGACTCTTCCTCCTGCCGTCCGTCCACGGGATTGAACTTCTCACCCTCCTCGTTGATAAACATGAAATCACCCCATTCCGTCCGGTACACATCCAGCCCCATGGTAAAGGCATCAGAGAGGCGCAAAGCCACACCCAGGCCGTAACTCATGGGCATATCCAGCTTCATGTCTTCCCTACCCCGGACAGTATCGCTGACCTCACGGCCCAGGCTGGGAAAGTATTGCCGGCTTTTGATGGTGAATTCGTGCTCGATATGGGCGCGGAAAGGAGCTTTGAAAACCCCCCCAATGGTGACAACCGGTGTCACATCCCAGAGGAATCCAAAATTGGCATTGATACCGGAGAAATTCCGATAGCGGTCGAACCTATCCAGGTTCATTTCCAGGTTGGTGCCGGCCATCGAAGCATAGGCGTTGGATTTGTACCGCTCATCCCATCCATTTTCCCACCCCAGCTTTCCGCTCCAGATATTGAGGGTCAGGCCCAGGGAGAAAGTGGGCGTCAACTGAACCGCATAGGCCGGAGCCAGCGCCTTGAGTCCCCCGCTCTGGCGATAATCCACGGTCTGATCCACGCTGAAAGGAGCGCCGTCTGAGAACTCTCCACGGTATGCATAATTAAATTTGATCTTCTTCTCAAAGTCGTAGAGCCGCTGAAAATTCAGTGACACCACCATGTTCCGTCCCCACAAGGTGAAGGGATAGGCGGCGCTGAGGTAGTTCAAGTCCACAAGGTCCGTCGTTCCCGTGGTCTCGGCTTCAGGGTGATCCTGAGAGCTGTAATCCTCCTTTCGCCTGGTAACGGAGCCGACAGCTGAGACCTCGGGAGTCTCGAGCTGGATCAGGCCTCCGGGGTTCCAGCTGGCGGCCGTTGCATCATCGGCCACAGCAATGAAAGCCCCTCCCATCCCTTGAGCCCGTGCGCCGGAGCCCACTGGATTGGGGGACGAGGAGATTCGGATCTGCTGAAAAATCTGGGCATAGGTCGTGCCGGTAAAAAAAATAACAAAGAACAGGGTTATCCAACCAAGTAAGGTGCCATTCCGACCCATGGCTCATTCCCCGGCTTTCTCGGGGAGTATCTGCTCCACGCGGCCCCTGGGCTGAAAGGGGCCCGTTCCTTTGCTGATGCGCCCGGTTGAGTGGTCTTCGAACACCTGAGTGATCTCGATTTCACCCAGGGGCTCATTTTTCGTTCCCAGGGCCATCATTCGCAACCCTCTGGTCACGCCCTCGCGGGATCCTATGTTCAATTCCACGTGGACGCCCTCTGCCGAGGTGATTCTCCCCCTCACGGGATAGGCGTGTTGGATTCGTTGAAGGATCTCTTGTGCCAGAGGAACTGTTGAATCGACCAGTTTTGCCTCCTTTCCCATGGTGCTGGATACGGCCCCCTTGACAGCCGTGGTCTCTGTCTCGGTGATGCGAATCCCAACCTGCTTTTCATCTCTCATGCGCATGACGTAGCCCGTGAGGATCAGCCGTGCTGACAAAAGCCTGCCAATGCGAAGGGCCGTGCGGGGGTCAGCCAGCTCAGAGGCGCTCAGCTTGAGCTCTTCCAGAAGCTTCTCCAGGATATCCCTTTCAACCAACTGGATCCGTTTCGATTTTCCCAATTCCTCGGACAGCCTGAGAGCAATAAAGCGCGTTTCTCCGGCCACCGCTGGAACGTCGCCCTGTTGCTCCAGGCCGATCAGGGCTACGGTGAGCGGAGCGGAGACCCATCCGTCCGCGGGGGCGGGCAGAGGTCGTGTTTTCCCTTCTCGATAATCTCGGGCCAGCTCTTGCACCAGGCGGTCAATACGCTCCTTGCGGGCCTGCTGAATCTCTACTGCTCGGGTATCGGACACGGCCGCGGGCTTGGCGGGGCCAGTGGCGGTGGTTGCAGGGCGGGAGCGAATATCCCGGGTTTGCCGCAGCAGTGATGGCAACAGACCCGTAAGCAGAACCACCAAGCCCACACCTGCCGCCAGCGCTGCCAGTGGTTTCCAGCGGAAAACCCTCTGCTTTACAGGAGCTCTGAGAGCCTCCAGTTGCTCTTCAGCTCCGAAGTAACGGGTGCGGGGGTCTCCGTAAAGAACATAGCTGGACCACACAACCGATTCTTCCCCATGCTTCCGTGCGAATTGACTGCGCGCCTCACGCAGAGATTCACCCACAGGCTTCTTCTCAGCTAGTTGTGCGTAGAACTCGGCGGCAAAAGCCGAGCTGCTGCGGTCAAGCACCTCCCAGAACGTCCCGATATAATGTCGCACACCGGCCAGCAGGAAGGCATTGGCCAGGCCGTAAATCCGTACGGAATGGTATGGGTCTACCCGCCATTCCTCGGTCTGTCCCGATTGACATGCGTTGGAAAAGACAAGCCCAGGCATCTGACCGGTGCCGCCCAGGGAGGCGATGTCCCGGGACCACAGCTTCCCGTCCTTGAGCATCCAGCCTCCCAGTGAGGGGTCCACTAAATCATAGTCAGCGTGGCCGGCGTAATGGACAATATGGAATTGCCCCAAGTCAGCCCGAACCTGGGGGATGGTGACATTTCCTGTTCTTCGTATGATATTTAGGTCGGGGGCTTTTTCGTGCAGTTCTTCCTCTATGAGAGCGCCTTCCGAGGCTGCGGCCTCAAGGTCTCCTCTGGGGTCCGAGAAAATTACCATTCGTAGCGTGTCTCCAGATGGTTGAAATACGCCTTCAGTTGCCTCCTGTCGCGTTGAGACCACACGGCCCATGCTGAACCGCATGCATAGGAACTGCCGCCCGTCGTTTAAAAGCTCCCATGGAATCTGTACTAGCTGGTCATCCACGTTAACGATGAGGTTTTCTGCACGAGTCTGGGCCAGGCTCTGCCGGACACCCTCAGGGAGGAGCTTTTCATAGTAAAGGCTTCCTAATCCCTCAAGCTCGGTAAGTGTGCTGCGGGCTACGCGCCCACTGCGGTCCGTGCGGCCCACCATTTCCACCACACTGGTGCAAAAACGGTGAATCTCCTCCGGTGGAACGGAGACCTCCTCGATATGTTTGAGGGTTCGGGCCTGGCCGGGAACATCTTCGTGAGTCGTGACCCGAATAAGATTCCCCTGCCGGGTGATCTCCAGCCAGAATGCCTGCTGTCTGGCCGCGGCGGAGCGGAAGACATCGGCCTCCACTTCCTCTGGTCTCCATATGGCCCGGTATACCTCAACAGGCTCCTTTTTGCCCGGGATTACCCGTGCCCCCTCAAAGATGGTGAGGACCTTTCCCTCTTCCTGCAGATGGCGGTGGATCCTCTCAGATATCAGGATTTGCCTGGGCTTGGCCAGATCCTGTATGCTGGCCGCGATGTTGACAACCTCTCCATACACATCCCCTTCTTCAACCAGCCCACGGTCATGGTGGAGGCCGATGCGGAGCTCCAGGGTTGCCTTTTCAGGTTGCTCTTTTTCCAGCTTTTTCTGAATCTCCATTGCGGCTTCAACACCTTTGACGGGGTCGGGGAAGGTCGCCATGATAACTTCGCCCAGTGTCTTGACCAGTCTGCCCTCATGAGAAGAAATTATCTCGTTGAGCTGGTCGTGGAGTTGTTGGATTACCGCTCGAGCTTCCAGGTCCCCCAGTTCCTCGAATATTGCTGAAGATCCTGCCATCTCAGCGAAGAGGACTGTTACATCTTTTCGCAGCTTCTCAAGTTCCTTGTCGATTTCAAGCCGCCTCTGGAGGAGACTCTGTACGGGTGCTTCTTTTGAAACTGCCGCGGGGTCGTACAGCGTCTCCTCTAAATCCGAAAGCTTCTGGAGAATGCTCGAGATATCCTCGGCCATCCGGGAGGCGGAAGCGTAGCGTTTATCCGGAGACTTGGCCAGTGCTCGGCGTATCACCAGGTCCAGCTCTTCCGGCAGATCTTTCCGTTGCTCCATAAGCGGCGGGGGATCATGATGCATGATTTTAATGATGGTGGTGTATACATCGTCACCCTTGAAGGGCCGACTCCCCGTCAACTGCTCGTAGAGCACCACACCGAGGGAGAACAAGTCGGATCGACCGTCCACATTTTTTGCTGAGACCTGCTCGGGTGACATGTAGCTGGGTGTTCCGACCATAACACCCGACTTTGTCATATCCGAAGTGGGCAGCCGTGCTACTCCGAAGTCCGCCACTTTAATCTGCCCCCGGGAGGTAATTAGAATGTTTGAGGGCTTGACGTCGCGGTGAACAATTCCCTGATCATGGGCACACTCAAGTGCACCGCAGATCTGAAGGGTGATATCCAGAACCTTCTCCACGGGGAGACGCTCCAAACTACTCAACCTACTCAGGCTGTCCCCTTCTATGAACTCCATGGCTATATAAGCGGTCTCGCCATCCTCACCCACATCGTACACAGTAACAATATTGGGATGGCTCAGCTTTCCGGCGGCCTTTGCCTCAGAAAAAAACCGCTTTCTGGCCAGATAAAGATCTCCCTCGCCCTTGAGCATATCAAGGCGTATTACCTTGAGGGCAACATTGCGTTCGATCAAGGGATCTGTGGCCTCGTAAACAATCCCCATGGCACCGCGACCAACTTCGCGAACTACTTCATAACGCCCCACTCGGCGAGAAATGGCAGAGGCGGGCGCCTCCGCCGTTACATCCAAATCTATATCCAATGTCCGGGATGTTTTGGACCCGTCTTCTTTCATGGTCCACCTCCCATATATTCATATCCATACAAGATTCATTTAAGAGCGCATCCGGTGCTCCCCCTTTTCGGGTGGAGTCGAGATCCGGCCCTCCCTAACTGTCTTTCTGCATCAGGCATTGCGAAAAACTTGTGAAAAATGAAACACATAAACATAATTAATCATGGAATATGACAATATCCTTGTCAAGCATAAAATATTTAGCTTTTAGCCACGCCCGGATCCTCTACCGCTGAGAGGTTTGGGCAAAGGAGGCTGGCGGCCGAAAGCACCCGAATTGCGCTGCAACTGTCACCATTCATAAGGATGGGGCAGAATGGAGGCGATGCTGATACGGTTGTCCAGGTGCATCACTCCTTCTACCCGCAAGGTCGCCTCTTCGCAAGCCTTCTTGACTTGTTCGTGGCTGACGATGCCGGAAATCATAACATCACCATGGCTGACAAAAACGTCGAGATTCCGGATGTCCACCTTGACATCCTGCATCACGGCCAGTTCGACTTTCAGCTTCAGGGTCAGGTCGGCCAGCTTATCTTGAGCCTCCGTCTCGTTCAAGTTTTCGTCCATGACCCTTCGGGCCTCGATGATCAACTTGGCCGCCCTCTCGCATGACATTTTCTCGGTGTTAACAATTATATCGTAAAGGAGAGGATCATTCCAATCAGCATTGTAGTGGTGCCTGAGGAAGCCTTCGCCCTCTCGATCAGAATTTCGCAGGATGTCTTCTATCTCATCGGGACTTTTTTCGGTTAGGGCCGAGTTCTGGACTCGCACCTCAAAAGGTGCGATGACTTTGACGCGGAGAACACTGGGGATGTCCTTGAGCAATATGAATCCTCCGCGGCCAATAATGATCACATTTCCGTTCCGGGCCAACTCGCAGATGGCGATCTTGATGGCATGAAAGAATTTGTATCGCTCCCTGGATATAAAGTCCCAGAACGAGGGCTTTGTCTCGTCGTATTTCTCCAGGCTTGAGAATTGGAATCCGTATCCGACCACAACATCGCCAATTTTCTGTTTGTCCACGGATATAAATCCCATCTCCTGGCAGATCATCTTCACGATTTCCTCAGCGCCTGCCCCCTTTTGACGGGATAACGTAATTATGGACATGAAGTTACCTCTCTTGTTGAAGATTTCTCTCGCTCATATTCTCTGTTGAATGGCCTGCCAAGGCCTTCTTACCCAACGGCTGCCCTCAATCAATTCCATCTTGAAAGAAGATATAATAGATATTACGAATTTTATTTAATTATGTCAATATTAATCAACTTTAATCGGAAGTAAATGTGTGTTGACGAACTTAAATGTTTTTGTTATATAATCAACTCCATTCAACTTGATATTTTATTCGCACAAAGTGATCTAAAATTGAACAAATGAGAGGATGGCATACTTTATAAGGAATCTGTGACCATCTGGAGAGCTTTATTCTTGCAAAGGCTTGAAATCCTGGGAGACTGCCCTTCCTTCCGTCCATTGGCCCTTGGGGCGTGGATTATTTTTAGTAATAAGAATATGAGACAGGGCCATATTCCTTTTTAGGGCGCTTTAAACCACTCATTGCAATCCTGGACTGTAGCAAGGGATGGCATCATCCTTCGATTTAGAGGCAAGTTTGCCTGTATTGCCAATTGGAAGGAGCAGGAAGCAATGGACAGACTGAATACCACCTTTGCAGGTGTTCGGATGCGCAACCCTCTTATCTTGGCTTCTGCGACAACGGGATGGGACGGATACGGGTGCCATCAGGCCTGGATCAATCAGGCTGGGGCTGTAATTCCGAAGAGCATTGCCCCCCCGGCTTAGTTCGCCCATCATCCCCGGTGCGGACGCATGAGGATTATCCGTCATGACAAAAGCCGCATCGGTATGTTCAACATAGAGCTGTACACAACCCTGAGCCTGGAGGACTGGCTGCAAACGGAACTCGATAAGGCTTACAAGGGTGGAAGCTGCATTATAGCCAGCATCGTGGCCCATCCGAACCCATCCGACACCGCCAGCAATGCCAGGACAATCGAGGATACTGGGAAGGTAGTGATGTTCGAGATAAATGTCTCCTGCCCCATGCCTGCCGATCAGTCCAAGGTAGGGTTTCAGATGGGTAACGATCCTGAGACTTGTTACCGCCAGGTGGAGGCGGTAAGGGGTGCAGTTTCGATCCCGGTGGGGATTAAGCTCACACCCACTACCCACAACATCGTTCCCATTGCCAAAGCGGCCCAATCAGCGGGTGCTGATTTCCTTACCATAGGCAATTCCATCCGATCATTCGCCGGGGTTGACATCGCCACCGGCCAACCGAAGTTGCCGGCCTACGGAGGATACAGCGGTCCAGCCATTAAACCCATCACCCAGCGACATGTCTCGGAGGCAGCTAAAGAGGTCCAGATCCCGATATCGGTCTGCGGGGGCGTCACCACATGGGAGGACGTGGTGGAGTATATCATGCTCGGTGCCACCATAGTCCATCTCTACACAAGCATTATGTGGCGGGGTTACGGCCACTTCACGACGATCCTCCAGGGGCTGAACGACTGCATGGAACGGGAGGGGCTATCCTCTCTTGATGAGATCCGCGGCAAGACCCTTCCTTTTATTTTTTCCATTGAGGAGGTCTACCAAAGGCCTCCGATGGTCTCCCGCGTCGACCCGGAGCTTTGCATCAACCTCACCAGGGGGGCTGGCCGCAATGACAATGGCCGTGGAAGCTATCCACCAGGTAGGAGTGCGGCTCAAGGGTGACCTCACGCTCGAGTATACGGTGGACGAGGAGGTGAGTGGCGATGGCACTCTGGCCTGCGTGCTGAAAGGATATTGCGCCGATGCGGGTATTTGCTGTGAGACCAGCAGCATGAAAGTGCAGCCGGCAGCGATTGGCCGGATCTGGTTCGAGATCCGGGCATGGGCAAGGCGGCAGGGATCCAACGCCGCTGGGAGGGCTTGAACGGCATCGACAAGGGCTACAGGGTTGTTCGGGCGGTCTCTGATTTCGAACAGGAGCGCATCGGCCGGTTACATCACCCCCTTTACCCCGATGTTCGAGGCGCAATCCCCTGCATGGTGGGGATGTTCAAGACCGGCATGTACGCCAGTGCTTTTCCCGACTCATGTCTCCTGAAGGGGAGCCTGGCCGCCCTCCCGGATGAGGACTCGTCCGCAGTGAAGGAGGAATTCGTAAGATTCGTCCGCGATGCGGTTTCCGACGATCCATGGCTCAAAGAGTATCCCCCTGAGGTCGCCTTCGTGGGATACTTTGCCGAGCCCTCGGAGATATCGCCACGGCACCCCATCGTACAGATTATCTGCAATAAGTTCAAGGAAGTGATGGGAAGAGATCCTGAAATCAGCGGCCGGGAAGGGGCTACCGACATACGGTTCTTGAATCACTATGGGGAAACCCCGACGGCGATCTTCGAGACCGGGATGACGGAGCAAATGCACGCCAACAACGAGTGGGTCGCCATCGACGACCTCATACCCGCCACCAAAATCCTGGCTGTAACCATTTTGGAGTGGTGCCAGGTGGCTTGACCCGAAAAGCCCCACGGGCCTCTATAAAGATTAAGAAAGGAAGGTAAAGCCTCCCATGATCGACCTGAGCATCAACGAGGAGCGACTGGAACGGACTGTCCAGCGCGCCAGGGAAAGAAAAATAATAATTCCCACCTTCAGAGAACAGAAACAGCCGGAGCTGATACCAAATATAATAAAAGAGAAACTTAAGGACATTGGACTGTGGGAAATCAACCCGTTGAATCTCTTCCGCATCAACTGGAAGAACGAACCCGTGGCCTCCGGAGGGCTTTTCGGGAAGGTCAATTATCTGCAGATTCCTACCTCGATAACCGGCGTGGATCCCCGGATCATCGCCCTGGTGGGTAAGTGGTTTCCCACCGGCTCCCACAAGGTGGGCGCTACGTTCGGTTGCCTGGTGCCGCGGCTGGTGACGGGGCAATTCGATCCCACCTTCCAGAAGGCAGTCTGGCCCTCCACTGGCAACTACTGCCGCGGCGGGGCGTATGACGCCACGCTTCTTGCGTGCGAATCCATCGCCATCCTGCCGGAAGAGATGAGTCGGGAGCGATTTGACTGGCTTGCCACAGTTGCCGGGGAGGTGATCGCTACACCGGGCTGCGAGAGCAACGTCAAGGAGATTTTCGACAAGTGCTGGGAACTACGCAATACGCGCGAGGACGTGGTAATATTCAACCAGTTTGACGAGTTCGGCAACCACCTCTGGCACTACGATGTCACAGGTCAGGCCATTGATGAGGTCTTGAAAGTGGAGCTGGGGAATAATGGCAGATACGCTGGCTTTGTTTCCCAGACTGGCTCGGCGGGGACACTGGGCGCCGGCGATTATCTCAAGGAACGCTATCCCGGGAGTAAAATCGTGGCCGGCGAGGCCCTGCAGTGCCCCACGCTGCTCATGAACGGCTTTGGCGGGCACCGCATAGAGGGGATAGGCGATAAACACGTTCCTTGGATCCACAACATTCGAAACACCGATGTGGTCACCGCAATCGATGACGAAAGCTGCATTAGCGTGCTTCGGCTTTTCAACGAGCCGGAAGGAATGCGCTACCTGAGCGGCCGGGGTGTCCCGGAGGAGTTCATCCAGCAACTGCTTCTGCTGGGCATTTCCAGCATAGGCAATCTCATGTCCGCCATCAAGTTCTCAAAATACTTCGAGCTGACCAGCCGGGACGTCGTGGTGACCGTCTTTACAGACTCCATTGAGATGTACGGGACGCGCATCAAGGAGTTGCGTGAGGAAAGAGGCTCTTATACCGAGCTGGATGCAGCCAGGGATTATCACCGGTACCTGATGGGCGAGTCAACGGCGAACATGCTGGAGCTTCGCCATACGGACCGCAGGCGAATTCACAACCTTAAGTACTTCACCTGGATCGAACAGCAGGGCAAGCCCCTGGATGAGCTTAACGCCCAGTGGCGCGACTTTCCCGAGTATTGGAATCGCATCCATCGCCAGGTGGAAGAGATCGACCGGCTAATCGAGGAATTTAATGAGCGGACGGGGGTGTTGGGGGAACTGTAAATGGAAGATGCTTTAAAACGCATTTAGTTGAATTGTACTAGATATTAAATAATTTAGAAAGTAGAGCCAATGTTAGTTTTCCCAAAACATTCGCAAAATGGGAATCCTGTTATTAGCCCATTCTGAATATCCAAGAACAAGGGGTTCATTAGAATATTTTTTCTTTACCTCATCCCAAACTACAAGATGAATCCGATAATTGCTGCATATCGCCTTAACGTGGCCCCTACCCACATCATAATCAGCAGTCACAAGAAAAATATTGGGTGATCTCATCGAATGCAGTTCCTCAACAACTTCTCTCCATCTCTCTCTCAAAGTCCTTTTAGCAGAAACTATCGCTGCTGAGGTTGGGTTATTATTAAACGCTTCATCACTTGGAATCATGAAATCAACCCTGTATGCCCTTTTCACTTTCTGATATGGGATATCCATCAACTCTAGTAACTTTCCGAACTGTAACTCGAAGTCCTTTCCTCCTCTTTGTTTTCTGCTCTGGCTTATACTGAGGAATATTTCTCTTAAATATGGATAAAGAGAGCAGAAAAGAAACTTTAAGGCTGGCTTATATCCCTTTGCTTTAGCAATTTTTTCTGATTCTTTAAAAACATGGGTTTTTAATGCAATTAAACCTTCTATTATGTTCAAAGGATAAACCTTCTCTTCGTAATTCTCCAATACATGTAGAGTTTCAATCCAAACATCATTTAAGATTTTGTTAAAATTTTTTTGTACACCCTCTTTCGCTATCTTTCTTGGAAGATAGCCCAATTTCTCAAAGGTTTCTTCTACGATCACTTCAGAAGAAGGGAGCCCCTTTTCCCTAACTGCAGCCATGAGCAATGAAATTTCTTTTTTGATATGATTCATCAGTGAGGAGGTCTCCAAAAATCGAGAAGATACTCAAAGGTTGTACCCATTGTTATATAATTATTTGGCCATCCAAAAATCCCTATTTTATTGACTATGTTTGTTCTGTCCCAGATAATTATATTCCTGAGCTCGTAACCAACATCCTCCAATGAATGTATTAGAGAAACATGTATTGTTATTCTTTTGTTCTCCCACCACATATCTGGAACATTTATCACGCAGTGTGCTTTGGGCTTTAGCAAAGGCAAGAGCTTCCTATAAATTTCTGACATCTCTTTAGAGTATTCTTCAAGTTGTAAGGTTCCAAGATCTTTTGGATCATGTGAGTATTGCTCAACCTTCATGTACTGTATATTTTTTCTCTGGTCACTTCTTCTGCTTTTATTTTTTCTTTTTCTATCTAGGAGGTTGGCATAAGGAGGGGATGTCAATAATAGAGAAATAGTTTCAGGATCAAAGCATCGATTTATATTCCTTGCATCATCAAGGATCGCAATTTGCGTTGTCTCTCCAAAAATCAATTGCTGGCTGAGCCTTTGCTCACATACTTTTATATATTTATGATTCAAATCAAACCCCACAGCATTCCTGTTTATATCCCTGGCAGCAATCAGGGTCGTGCCAGTACCAACAAAAGGATCTACAACAAGCTCACCTCTATGAGTAAAGAGCTCTATGCATTTTTTTGCAAGTGATATGGGATAGGTGGCAGGATGGATTAATTTATCCCTGATGTCCCTCCCCTCATAATAGAATTGCCAAACCCCAAGCTGTGATTTCATCCATTCCTTGGCGCTCATACAATTAATGTGATTTGGAGGACATTTGCAAATTCTTTGATATCCTATTTTCAGCTTTTTTGATTCAGGAAAGATATTCATTTTTTCTATTTTCAAACATTGTGTTTTTTCATTCTGATATCACAATATGTTTTTTATTTCAATTATAAAATTCTGCAAGCATGTAGCGGTAATTGCTCTTGACGTTTCTCTCTGGCCTGTGATAAACATAACTTATTGTAATTTCATTCATAACGGTAAAGCCACCGCTAATAAGAGCAAATATTGCAGCAAAAAAGAGTTGAAAAAAAATTCAAAATATCCAACGAGCGGATCATCCACCACGTCGTAACGTCTGAAGAAGGGGGAGAGCGCCTGGACATCGTGGTGGCTTCAGTGGTGCCGGGCCTGACGCGCTCCCGGGTCAAGCGCCTGGCTGATGATGGGCACATACAGATTGACGGGAGGCAAGGCCAGGCCGGAGGCAGGCTGCGTCCAGGCCAGCGCCTGGAGATCCACCTCCCCATTCCAACGCAGGCCCGTACAGCTCCCGAGGCGATTCCTCTCAACATTCTTTACGAGGACAGCCACCTTCTCGTGGTGGACAAGCCCGCCGGGATGGTGGTGCATCCGGGGGCAGGAGTTATATCGGGGACTCTGGTAAACGCCTTGCTCCATCATTGCAGCGACCTGTCGGGAATAGGGGGGGTTCTCCGCCCGGGTATTGTGCACCGGCTGGACAAGAATACATCGGGCCTCCTGGTAGTGGCCAAGAATGACGAGACCCATCGCGCCCTCCAGGCCCAATTCAAAAAAAGACAGGTCGCCAAGACTTACGTGGCCGTGGTTTTTGGCATTCCCGGCTCCGGAACGGGGACCATGGCCATGCCTATCGGACGTCACCCCGTAAACCGCAAGCTCATGTCCACGCGCTCGCCCAAGGGGAGAACAGCGGTGACCCACTGGCGAGTGATCCGTCGGTTTTTCCACTTCTCAATACTGGAAGTAGATCTGGTTACTGGTCGGACACACCAGGTGCGCGTGCATCTTCAGGGATTGGGGCATCCGGTGGTGGGAGATCCCGAATACGGCGGCCGCCACAAAATCAAAGGGCTGGATGATCCCATCCTGCGCGCTCGGATCGGGAGTTTCGGCCGCCAGGCACTGCACGCACATCGGCTGAAATTCATTCACCCGATCACGGGAGGCGATATGAATTTCACGTCTCCATTACCCGCTGATATACAGGAACTTGTGTCTGTACTCGAGGAACACGATGTCTCCTGAGCACACAAAATACTTATTTCCAATTTTCCGGGCGGAAATAATGGAGAGGGATGGTGTATGCCACGGCTTTTTCGGACGACTCCCCTTACCCCTGGATGGGGATCGCAGTGAGGCATTGATGGCTTGCGCCTGCCATCTGGGGATTCCGCCGGATCGACTCTTTCTTCTCCGGCAGGTTCACGGCGATAGTGTCCACGTCCTCCGAAAAGATGAGACCATTATGCCCGGAGCCCCGCCCCGCGCTGATATTGTAATTACGGATAAAGAAGGCATGTATCTTTGCATTCGCACCGCCGATTGCCTCCCCATTCTTTTTCTTGATCCCGTACGCCGAGTGGTGGCAGCCGCCCACGCGGGGTGGCGCGGCACTGTGCGGAATGTGGCGGCGCGTGCCGTAAGGGCCATGAACGAGTTTTTTATAAGCCGCCCTCGGGATATTCGGGTCGCGCTGGGGCCAGCTATAGGTCCATGTTGCTACGAAGTGGACGAACCCGTGGCAGGGCCGCTGCTGAAAGCCGATCCCGAACGCCGGCGATTTCTTCATCCAGCTCGTAAGGGGCACTGGATGCTTGATCTTCAGGCTCTCAACGTGCACCAGATTGTGCAAGCAGGCGTAAGGGAAGAGAATGTCCAGCAAATCCCATTGTGCACAGCATGCCGTACGGATTTATTTTACTCTCGGAGGGCGGAAGGCGGCATACACGGAGAACAGATAAGCTTGATAGGACTTAATCCTTGAGTTTGTGCGCCGGGTGATATGCCCGGTCACCTCAGGCTCAAATCCATGCAAAATTTATCCCATACAAATCATCGGTCTGACCAAAAAATGGGCAATATAACTAATCTTATCCCATTCGATATCAAGTTTATTTAATGCGAATCATCGGTCTGACAGGGGGTATTTGCTCCGGGAAAAGCACAGTCTCGCGGATGCTCAAGAGGCGGGGGGCCCGCATCGTGGACGCTGACAAAATCGCTAGGCATGTGGTAGAACCGGGCATGCCTGCTCTGGCCGAGATCGCCTGGGCTTTCGGGGATGAAATGATTCGACCCGATGGATCCCTGGACCGGCAACGGCTGGCCGCGCTGATCTTCAGCGATGCAGAACAACGCCGCCGCCTCAACAGCATCGTTCACCCGAGGGTGGCCGAAGAGCAGGCCCGGATCGTTGCTCGAATTGCCCGGGAAGATCCGCATGCGCTGGTAATCATCGATGCGGCGCTCCTCATAGAGGTTGGTGCCCATCGGAATGTAGAGAAACTGATTGTTGTATATGTCTCCCTGAAAATCCAGGCAGAGAGGCTGATGCAACGGAATAGCCTTTCAGAAGAGGAAGCCCTCCTGATGATCCGGTCCCAGATGCCCCTGGAAGAAAAGGCGAGGATGGCGAGTTTTGTCGTGGATAACAGCGGATCTCTGAATGAAACGGAGCGTCAGGTGGAGGCCATATATCAGGAACTAAGGCACAGCATCTAAAAAGAGCGCGCTTACCAAATTATCCTTAAAATTTCTTGACTTTTCCCCCCTTCGCTGTTAGGAAAATATCGTTTTGTCTTGAAATCCAGTGGTAATTAACCAGAGAACTCGAGGTTTTCGGGGAGCGTAAGAGGCTTTCCCGAAAAGTCCTGTCCGATATGACATCAGCGAAGGAGGAAAAAGCGGATGGCCAACGTGATAGTGGTAGGGACACAATGGGGCGACGAAGGGAAAGGAAAGATGGTCGATCTTCTTGCCAAGGATGCTCATGTGGTGGTGCGGTTCCAAGGAGGAAACAACGCGGGCCATACCATTGTTCTGAAAGGTCAGAAAATTATTCTGCACCTCATCCCTTCTGGAATCTTCTATCCAGGTAAGAAGTGCATAATCGGCAGAGGCGTGGTGTTGGATCCCGGTGTCCTTCTGGAGGAGATCCGACAACTTGAGGAATTGGGATACTTCACCCAGGACACTCTTCTTTATATCAGCGAGGCGACCCACCTGATCCTTCCTTACCACAAGGAAATTGATATAGGACGAGAACGCCTGCGGGGTAAAGGGAAGATCGGCACCACAGGACGGGGAATCGGGCCGACTTACGAGGACAAAGCCGCTCGCTCCGGTATTCGCTTTGTAGACTTGCTGGAAGAGTCCGTGTTCTGTGACAAGCTGAAGGCCAACCTGGAAGAGAAGAATTTCTACCTTAAGAACCGTCTCGGGGTAAAGCCGCTGGAGTTCCAGCCAATCGCCGACCAGTATCTTTCCTTTGGCGAACAGCTATGCCGTTTTGCCTGCGACGACTCCCTCATGCTGCATGAAGAGATGGCAAAGGGAAGCCACATCCTGTTCGAGGGAGCCCAGGGAACTTTTTTAGATAAGGATTTTGGAACATACCCTTATGTTACCTCATCCAACACCACGGCAGGTGGCGCATGCACAGGTGCGGGCATAGGGCCTACAGAGATCGACCTCGTCATGGGCATCTGCAAGGCTTATACCACCCGGGTGGGTGCGGGCCCCTTTCCTACAGAGCTGAAGGAGCAATTAGGGCTGCATCTGCGGGAGCGTGGGGGTGAGTACGGTGCCACCACAGGCCGACCGCGGCGCTGCGGTTGGCTGGACATGGTATTATTGCGCCAGGCCATCAGGATAAACGGAATTGCAAGCCTTGCCATGACCAAGATCGATGTGCTTCAAGGACTGGAGGTGATTAAAATCTGCGTTGCCTACGATCTTGATGGAAGCCGGCTGGATAAGGTGCCCGATAGCCTGGCCCAACTCGCCAGATGTCGCCCGGTGTACGAGGAGATGCCGGGCTGGAAGCAGGAGATGAATAGCAAAGGAGGATTTGATAATCTCCCCCGGCAACTTGTGGATTATGTGCGTCGGGTGGAAGAGCTTGCAGGAGTCCCTGTAGACATCTTATCCCTGGGCGCCGATAGGGAGGAGACGTTGGTGAGAAGAAACCCTTTAATTAGCTGACATAGGATTTAAAGGGAAAGGCATTATCATCACAGAGAGCTCTGTTTTCTTGGATGACGGAATCTAACGAGAATCATGATGAAAAGGAGAAGACTATGTTAAGAGCTTTTCAGTTCACATCATTCACTAGGCTTCATTTCTGCCCGGGAGGAATTCAACGGCTCGGGGAAGAAGTCAAAATTATTGGTAGCCGGAAGATTCTATTGGTTACCGATAAGGGAGTAAAAGGCTCAGGCCTTCTGGAGAAGGCGGTTGAGCCACTGGAAAAAGATAAAATACCATATGTTATTTTTGATAAAGTAGAGCCGAACCCCAGCGTGGAGACTGTTGAGGAAGGGTTCGATCTGTTAAAAAAGGAGGGTTGCGACTCCCTGGCGGCTCTCGGCGGAGGAAGCTCTATCGACGCGGCCAAGGCCATGGGCATCTTGGCCACCAACCCGGATCCCCTGGTCAAGTATGAAGGAGCCAACAAAATACCTAATTCCCCCCTGCCCTTAGTGGCTATTCCCACCACCGCGGGGACGGGAAGCGAGGTGACAGGGGCTGCGGTGATCACCGACAAAGCACGGAAGTACAAATTCTCCGTGCGCAGCCCGCTGCTGCTCCCCAGGGTGGCCCTGCTGGATCCCGAACTACTGTGCACTCTCCCGCCAGCCATCCTGGCCTCCACAGGCATGGATGCATTTACCCATGCCTATGAAACTTTCGTATCCACAGTGACCAATCCCGTCTCACAGGCTTTAGCGTATGATTCGATTAGGCTCATAGGCAAGAATATCCGACGATTTTACGCCAATCCTGACAACATAGAGGCTGCAGGTTCTATGATGCTGGCCAGCACGATGGCAGGTATTGCCTTCTTCAATGGCCGGGTTGGCGTGGTGCATGCCATGGCGCATCCACTAGGAGGTTTCTTCAATATTCCTCATGGCGTGGCCAATGCCATCCTATTGCCTCATTGCATGGATTTTTCCCTAATAGCGGTCCCGGAGTTGTTCGCCCGGATCGCGGAAGCACTGGGTGAAAACATCAAGGGGATATGCACCGAGGAAGCATCCAGGAAGGCAGTTGAGGCCGTGCGGGTGATAATGACGGACATACGCATTCCCACGGGGCTGAGAGAGGTTGGAGCCAAGCGGGAGAGCTTTGACGCCATGTCCAAGGACGCCATAGCCAGCGGCATCCACCTGACCACACCTCGGAAGACTACATACGATGACATCATGGCCCTCTACGAGGCGGCCTATTGATCGGGGCTCATACACCTATACTAGATTGTGAAAGAGAGATACTCAAAGGGTATCGGGGTTAACAAGGATATGTTAGAAGAGCAGGTGCTGGGGCTTCCGTGCCGGTGTTTGCGGATTTCTGGGGCCCCCTGTGTCAACCATGTTTTTGCTTTGATACCCTATGTGGAAGCTCTGGCCTCTCAGCGTGAGGGGCGCCCGAAGATGTCAAAATGGATGCCTCCAGTAAAAGGCGCCTGTGCATGAACCTGAAATTCCTTAGCCTACCGACTTTTTTTATAGTAGCGGGGTGGAGAGAAAGTGGGCTGGTTCTCCGGCAACGACTTCATCCCTGGAACCCTGTCCTACTGGATAGCAAACAATATCGATTGACACCATGAACCCAGCCGTAACGGAAACGTCTTACATTTTGGCCTCCATACCTCGTTAAAGTGGGCGTGATAGAGATGGTCAGCGTATGAACGCCATCTGCGGGGTTTTCAAGAAAATCCGTGGCGAATAATACTGCCGCAGATTATGATTGGAATGGAGAAACGCGGGGCCGACGTCCAGAAATGTTGGGATTTACTGCGGAGTTGATATGCACGCTGACCACTGTGGGCTTGAGCAAGGGAGCTTTAAGTTTGGTCGCCGGCCTGGGGATTCCGCATCCTTTTGGCAAATTCGGCGGTTCTCTCACAGAGTATTTTAGAATTCGGGAGGAGCAGGCAAGAAAAGTTTTAGACCTGCTGAGAATTGAAGTCCACGGCCCCAATTTTGTGGAATAAGGTTTACGGGCTCCTTATTAAAATTCCCCATCTCTGCCAGATCTTGGAGGCACTATCTGCTGAACGGGATATTCATACTATTTCGCTATCAATCTTTAAATTATTGCCCAATGAAATCCCACAAGGGATTGAA
>CAZTAS010000034.1:0-35047 GCA_964611635.1 uncultured Thermodesulfobacteriota bacterium | reverse complement strand
ACCCGGTTTCACTGGCGATCCTTCGGCTCTGCCAGTGGCACCCAAAAATATTATATGGAATAAGAAGTTTTAGGAGGATACCGCCCGTATACGTAAAACAATTTATGAAATAAAGCACTAAGTAAAAAGGCTAATAAGATTAATTGCGACATAATCAAATATAAAGTAAAAATAAGATAGAATTTACTTTAGATTTTCAATTTAATACATTGAAATTAAGAGAAATGTATGATGGAGGCAATCAAGCGAAAGGTTGCTGCAAAAACTAATTAACCCATTATAATGAATAATGATTTCTTCCCAAGCCCTATAAGCCGGATCTTTTCCTCCGGTGCCTTTTGCGAAATAAGAGCCAGGGGAAAAACTAATGCTATCTATTTTATTGAATCACTTTAAGCCGTTAACCTTATTTGTCCGATTTAAAAGTCTCCACTGATGGACTTCTATCCGATATATTTACTTATACAAATTCGAAAATCCATTAAAATTTAATAATTTGCTTAAAATAATATTAATTAATTCATTGATATTTTAAATATTTTTTACCACAAGTCATATGGCCAGGCCGCCATCCCCCCTTCCAAAAACTTCACCCGGTCAAACCCATGGTGTCGCAAGAGCCCGGCTCCCTCGTAGCTGCGGGGCCCCAGCGCGCACAGGGTCACAATCTCCCGATCCCTGGGAATTTCTTCGAGGCGGTTTCGCAGTTGGTCAAGAGGTATGTTCACCACATTGTCGAAGTCCAGCCAGAGGGTATCGTACTCCGATTCTGTCCGCATGTCCAGAATAGTGAAGTCCTTGTCTTCATCAAGCCATTCTCGAACCTTGGGAGCGTCAATCGCGGCAGCCGACCCGTCAATCTTGTTTCTAAGCACGTTTACACCCTGGATTAATGCATCCATGGCGGTTGCAAAAGGTGGGGCATAAGCCAGGTCCATGTTAGAGACCTGTTCCAGGGTGGCGCCCATTGAAATAG
Organism: uncultured Thermodesulfobacteriota bacterium; assembly: GCA_964611635.1. Lineage (GTDB taxonomy): Bacteria > Desulfobacterota > JAFDED01 > JAFDED01 > JAFDED01 > JAFDED01. Next base: position 34,071 of record CAZTAS010000034.1, on the reverse strand, counting down.
CAGCCGCGGCCACGTCCACCCTCTTGGCCACCTCCCCCTTCCCCACCATCTGGACACCTAGCAAACGTCCCTCTCTGCTGGCTACCAGTTTCATAACCAGGGGGCGATGGGCAGGCATATAATGCGGTTTATCCAGAGCTGCAACAATAGTCGTCACCACTGAATGCCCTGCCTCCAAGGCCTCCTGCTCGGTCAATCCAGTCCGGGCTATAGTTGTCTCCAGAGTCCTAACGATATAAGTCCCCAGTACTCCTGGGAACAGCGAGTCCCTCCCGGTGAGGTTATCCCCGATGATCCGTCCATGCTTATTGGCCGTGGAGCCCAAGGGCACATAAACGGGCTTGCCCGTGAGCAGGTGATGCACTTCCACACAGTCCCCCCCTGCATAGATATCAGGGTCGCTGGTCTGAAGATGATCATTAACACGAATGGCGCCTGTGGGGCCTAACGCGAGGCCTGCCTGAACAGCCAGATCCACCTCGGGTCGAACCCCGATGCCCATAACAACAAGGTCTGCCTCAATGATCTTTTTACCGGTGATTACTCGGCGAACCCGTCCCTGGCTGTCTCCCTCGAACCGCGTTACCCTGTCTTCCATCTCAAGGGCCACGCCCTGTTCCTCCAGGTGCTTCCTTACAAGGCCTCCCAATTCGGGATCCACGAGATTGGGCGCCGGCGTCGGAAGAATCTCAACCACCGATGTCTTTATTCTATTACGAACAAGTGCATCCACCGCTTCCAACCCAATGGGCCCAGCCCCCACCACCGCGGCCCGTTTTATACTCTCCGATGTAATAGCTTCTCGGATGGCAGCAGCATCGCCGGGCCGACGCAGACAGTAGATGTTCCCGAGCTTAACTCCCTCCAAATCGGGCAAAACAGGGCGGCTGCCCGTGGCGAGGACCAACTGGTGGTAGCGCATGGTGAGTGGGCGTCCGCTTTGAAGGTCAATGAGCTGGACTTCTTTAAGCTCCCGGTGGATGGAGCGTGCTTCAACTCGTGTGAGCACACGAATTCCCTTAACCTTTTCGAAATATGATGGATCCCTGATTTCACCGGAGTATGCCCTCATCAGATCAAGGCGCCGGGGGACATCTCCGGACACGAGGAACGGAAGTCCGCATCCTGCATAGGAAATCTCCTCCCACTTATCCACAATGGTGATCTCTCGCTCAGGGGCCAGCCGTCTGGCACGTGCAGCCGCTTTGGGTCCCGCGGCAACACCGCCGATCACCAGGATATCAGTGGAATCCTTATCTCCGTAACCTCGCTTGCCGCGCTCATTCATGGCCACCCTTCACTCCTCGGCCTTAACGGGGTTTGACAGCCGTCCCACATCCTGGATGAGCACCTCCACTCGGTCGCCCGGTTTCATGGGGCCAACCCCGGAAGGAGTCCCGCTGGCGATGATATCACCGGGAAGCAATGTCATTACATGGCTGATAAAGGAGATCAGGACATCTATCCCGAATATCAGATGCCTTGTGCTGGAGTGTTGGACGCGCTGTCCATTGAGGTAGCATTCCACCGTCAGGTCCGATGGATCAACATCGGTGACGATCCATGGACCAACCGGCGCGAAAGTGTCGAATCCCTTGGCTCTCGAGAACGGCTGCTCCATGCTCTGCAGGTCTCGAGCTGTGACGTCATTAAAACAGGTATATCCCAGCACTGAATCCATCGCCTGCTTAGGCGAAACGGAGCGGGTATGCTTGCGTATGACCACACCCAACTCGGCCTCGTAGTCCACCCGCCGTGACATGGAGGGTATCACGATGTGCTCCTCCGGGCCCACAACAGCAGTGCTGGGTTTTAAAAATATCCCGGGCTCCGCAGGGACGGCGACTCCCACCTCTTCTACGTGGTCACGGTAGTTGAGGCCGACGGCCACGATTTTAGAAGGTCGGCACGGAGCCAGCAGCCGGATCTCATCAAGGGAGAAAAACTGGTCAGTTTGCACGATATTTTCGAAAGAATCGTCCTCCAGGACACGCACCTTATCCTCATCGATGATGCCGAAAAGCTCTCTACCCTGATGTTCGAAACGCGCTATCTTCATGTAAACTCCTTATCTGCATCTCTCCTCAATACAAACTCAGGTATTGCACGGCCCAACCCAGAGCAAAATTATTAAGAATGAAACATCCTTGTAACATTCTTTCTCGCTGTCAAATCTCCCGCAACTACTTTCCGAGAACATCCATCATGTCATACAGGCCGTTCGGCTGGTTGACCACCCACAAGGCCGCCCGGACGGCTCCCTGGGCAAAGTTGTCGCGGCTTTGTGCTCGGTGTGTGATTTCCAGGCGCTCTCCCATTCCTCCGAAAATCACCGTATGTTCCCCGACGATGTCCCCGGCCCGGAGGCTTTGAATGCCGATGGCCCGTGCTGGTCTCTCACCCATGATGCCATGACGCTTGTATATGGCCACTTCCTTCAGATCCCTACCCAGGGCCGATGCGATGACCTGGGCCATCTTATCAGCTGTCCCGCTGGGGGAATCTTTTTTCATCCGGTGATGAATCTCAACGATCTCCACATCGTAATCTTCACCCAAGGAACGGGCCACATCTGCCAATACCTTGTACATGATATTGACGCCAACGCTCAAGTTTGGGCTCAAAACGCACCGCACTCCCCGGCAAAGATCGCGGATTTCCTTCAACTGGGACTCGGAAAAGCCCGTGGTTCCAATAACCGCCGCCTTTCCTAGCTTCGCCACCTCTCGAAGGTGTTCCACTGATGCCTCTGGCATGGTGAAGCTAACCACAACATCGGCATCCGGCAAAATTTTACTGAGGTCATCCTCGACAATGATTCCAGAGAGAGCCGGGGCGACCAATCTGCCCAGATCCTCACCAACGGCCGGGTGGCCCTTTTTTTCCAATGCCCCCGTGACCTGAATCTCTGGATGCGCCCCCATGATGTTGAGGACCCTACCACCCATCCGGCCGGCCGCACCGGCCACTATCACCTTGAGCATTCATTCCTCCTTTGATTAACAGCCAGCTTATTTAAGTTATTCCAATGCTTCAGGGTTCAGAGTGCCTTCAAAAATCACCTGTGCCCCGCCTTCAAGGTACACTTCAGTGAACCTTTCCCCCTCTATACTGAAATAGACCACAAGCTTCTCGCCGCTTCGGGTGAGCACCTCTACAGGCGATGCGGCGAGGCTTTTGATCCCCGCCAGCAGTGCCGAGGCCACGCATCCCGTGCCGCATGCCAGGGTCTCATCCTCCACGCCTCGCTCGTATGTTCTGACGGCAAGGCTGCCCCCTTCCAGCACTTGGACGAAATTCATATTGCTGCCCATCGGAGCAAAATGTATATGGTGCCGAATGGCTCGGCCGATCTTCACCACTTCCACGTTCTCCACATCATCCACGAACTGTACCGCGTGGGGTACACCGGTATTGATGCTGTGCAAGGTAAGGGCATGGCCGTTTACCTGGAGGAGCAGATCCATTACGGGCTTTGAGGGCTGCGTGAGCTGTATTTTCACACGCTTCCCGAGTATTTCACCCCGGATGATACCCGCCAGAGTCTCGAAAGCAACCTGATCCTTTTGCACAATGCCCTTTAGCCTGACAAAGCGAACCGCGCAGCGGCCGCCATTTCCGCACATCTCCGCCTCGCTCCCATTGGCGTTGAAAAATCGCCACCGGAAATCCGCCCGCTGTGAAGCCTCGATAAGTATCACCCCATCTGCGCCTACCGAGAGCCGCCGCCTGCATACTCTTGCCACCCAATCCGTCAGACGATCAGAATCCAGTTGCCCTTTCCGGTTGTCGATGAGAATAAAGTCATTTCCGCTGCCGCTCATTTTTGTAAAGTGTACGCCCATATATTGACCTCCCGTTAGAGCTACAATCGGAGCCTTCCTTTTAACTTTTCGGAAACTCGGCCCGCTGCTACCGGATACCCGGGCTCAATTGCCCCCAGGACTTTGGGAATGTGTTCGCCCCTGATGAGGCTCTCGTAATCTTCCCTGTCCCTGATGATGTGTATATCCTTCCCGAGTATCATCACCTCGGCGGGTCTTGGTCTCGAGTTGTAGTTGGAGGACATGGTGAATCCATAAGCGCCCGCGCTCATCACTGCTAACAGTTCATCGGGTTTCATTTCAGGCAGTTTCCTGTCCTGAGCAAGGAAGTCACCTGACTCACAGATGGGCCCAACCACGTCCACTATGTCCTCATCTCTGTTCACTCGGTGGACCGGCTGTATATAATGGTATGAATCATAAAGGGTGGGCCTGACGAGGTCGTTCATCCCTGCATCAACAATGACGAAACGCTTGGTCACTCCTTTTTTAGTGAATAGCACCTTCGTCAATAACACCGCTGCGTTACCTACAATAACGCGCCCCGGCTCTAAAATCATGGTGAGTCCCAGAGAACCCGCCCTGTCGGTGATGGCACGGGCGTATTCCTGAGGGTGGGGAGGCGTCTCATCAAGATAAGTGATTCCAAGCCCTCCACCAAGGTCCAGAAACTGGATATCGAAACCCTCGTCTCGAAGCTGCCCAACCAGAATGGACAGACGGTCCAGGGTCTCGATGAACGGCCATATCTCCGTGAGCTGGGATCCGATGTGGCAATCAACACCGATGACGTCAATATTGGCAAGGCTTCTAGCCCTGCGGTATTCATCAAGGGAGGCCCTAATATCGATGCCGAACTTGTTCTTCTTCAAGCCCGTGGATATGTAAGGGTGTGTCTGGGGGTCCACGTCGGGATTGACGCGCAGGGATATGGATGGCCGCATTCCCATTCTGCCCGCTATCCGATCGATCAACTCCAGTTCCTGGGAGGACTCGATATTGAACATAAGGATGCCCGTGCGCAGGGCGAACATGATCTCCTGCTCAGTCTTGCCCACCCCCGAATAAACAACTTTCCGAGGGTCGCCGCCTGCTTTCAGAATGCGAAATAGCTCACCCCCGGACGCGATATCAGCGCCGCCTCCCATACGGAAAAACAGTCGAAGTATGGCGAGGTTGGAATTGGCTTTGACGGAATAACATATAAGGTGGGGTAACTCCGCAAACGCATCGTCAAAAACTTTGAAGTGCCTAACCAGCGTACGGTGACTGTACACGTAACAAGGGGTCCCTACCTCTTCCGCCACCCGAGTTAGGGGAACCTCCTCACAATACAAATCATCGCCCCGATATTCAAAGTAATGCATTGCTCAGCCTCCGCTATTGTGAATCCATCATTGCCTGTTTCGATCCGATTTTAATTATAAATTTCTGCTTTGTTTCTGAAAGCACGGCCGTAGATGCTCTTCTTCCCTTTATGTCTTTCATTTATTATCCCTGATAAGGACTTTGCCAAATAACCGACGTTCTCCGTGGCTTCTAGTAGAGTGCTAGCTCTCCTCGCGCAGGATCTGCACCGTGTTGGACGGTGGGCTCATCCCGCCCGATTTCGTCACGCTGATAATTCGGTACTGATAAACCTTGCCATCTGATACCTCGGAGTCCAGGTATTGAATTCGACCATCCCTGCGCTGTGTGGGTGAGGGAGAATCCAAATGTATCTCTGCCATGAGCGTCCATTTCCCGGGGCACGACTTACAGGACACAGCCCCCTCTGCCCGGAGAACACGAATTTTCTGTATCTTTTTCTGCCTTCCATCAACCTGTGGGATGGACCAAGACAGCAGAATGCCGTCCGGCTGGTTCTCAGCTCGAAGATCCTTGATTGCCGCCGGCTCGTGGCGAAGTGGAGGAAGCGGATTCCCCTTACGGCCGCATCCCCAAGCCAGAATCAGGGCTGCGACGCAAAAAAACCCAAGCCACGCGGCCAATGAAATAACCCCGGTTGAACCTTGGAGTGGAAAGCCAAAACGTGTATGTGAGGAGTCAGATGCCCTGAGAAAATTCATTGGATGCCTCGGCATCACGCAGCGCTTGCTGTTGTTCTTCCAGGTATCGTTCCGCCTCCACTATGGCTTCCTGAACTCTGGAAGGAGCTGTTCCTCCCGGGATATCCCTGCGCTGGAGGGAGTTGTCCACCTCCAGGGCACGGATGGCATCCATCCCCAATTTTTCTGAAAACCGAGCAAGCCGATGGGGAGGCATATCCATGAGGGTGATCCCTTCCTCCAGGCAGGAACGCACAATCTTTCCCACGATCTCGTGCGCCTCGCGAAACGGGACACCTCGTTCAACCAGGTAATCGGCAAGGTCCGTGGCCGTGGAAAATCCTCCGGCAGCTCGCCGGGCCCGATCTTCATGGATAACAATTCTGGGCACAAGTGCAGCCATGATCCGCACCGTTGCCTTTACCACATCTACCGTGTCGAAAAGGGCCTCTTTGTCCTCCTGGAGGTCCCGGTTATAAGTCATGGGCAAGCCCTTGAGGACTGTCAACTGTCCCACCAGGTGCCCGTATATCCGGCCTGTGCGGCCCCGCACCAGCTCCAAAACATCAGCGTTTTTCTTTTGGGGCATCATACTTGAGCCGGTGCAAAAGGATTCGGGCAAATCGATGAAGCCGAACTCTTCGGTGGACCACAGTATGAAGTCATGGGCCAAGCGGCTCAAGTGCATCATTACCAAGGCCGAGCCAAAACAGAATTCGCATACGAAATCCCGGTCGGAAACAGCGTCGAGGCTGTTGCGTGTAATAAGCGGAAAGCCCAACTCGCGGGCTACACCCTCGCGATCCACCGGGAATCCGGAACCAGCAAGAGCGCCAGCGCCCAAGGGCATCACATTGACTCGTCTGAGGCACTCCGTCAGGCGTTCAACATCGCGCCGCAGCATCTCAAAAAAGGCCATCAGGTAATGTGAAAAGAGGATTGGTTGGGCATGCTGGAGATGAGTATAACTTGGCATGACAACATGCAAATTCTTGCGCGCCTGCTCCAGCAAGGTGCTCTGAAGCGCACCAATCCCATTAAGCACCTCGAGAATCTCGCGGCAGAGGAACATCCGCACGTCCAGCGCCACCTGGTCATTGCGGCTGCGACCCGTATGAACCTTACCGCCAACGGGCCCTATCTTTTCAATGAGCCGATGCTCGATGGCCATATGTATGTCTTCCAGTGCCGGGGAAAATGAAAATTCCCCCTTCTCGATCTCCTGGAGGATCTCCCTCAAGCCCTGCTCGATTTTGTCCCCCTCCTGGGCGGTGATAATTCCCTGCCGAACCAGCATGCGGCAATGGGCAAGACTTCCGCGAATATCTTCCCGGTACAGGCGGCGATCAAATTCTATAGACGCAGTGTATTGCTCGGCGCCGCTGTCAGCCTCCTCTCTAAACCGCCCACCCCAGGGTTTAGTGGACATCGTAACCAACCCTCATGTAAAGCATCTGGCCTTATGGGCCATTGGAAAGGCTAAAAAATGGAGCGCACTCCATTTAAAAGCTCTAGAACAAACCGATTCTAATATGTATATCGCACCTCCAACAGCCTGTCAAGCATTGGAAGCATTGGCTTTTTTGTTATTTTGTTATTTACTACCTATGCTAGAATATCTTAGTATTAACATGCCGGTTTTCAAAACCGCAATGATATTATAACCATCTTATTACACACGATGATAGGGCAGGCAATGAAAATATATTGACTTTTACGAAGTATAATGTAACATACTATAATTAAATCATATTTAACGTCCATTAATGTGTTTGTATATAGCTGAATTTTGGACTTCACCAAGGTATGGTATAAATACAAATTTTAACTTGTAATAAGAGGTGAACATGCGTATCAGGTTGGCCATAAACGGTTTTGGAAGGATGGGCAGATCAATTGTTCGGGCGGCAAAGGCGCGCCCGGAGATGCAGATGATCGACTTCGTCGGGGTCAACGACTTAATGGATCCCAAACAGTTGGCCATGGCCCTCAAGTACGACTCCATCCGTAAGATATACCCCGGCAAGATCAGCTTTGTGGGAAACTATATGGTCAAGGGTGGGGACAAGATTGAGATCTTCTCAGAGAATGATCCGGCCAATCTTCCATGGAAGCGGCTGAACGTAGATGTAGTAGTAGACTCCACTGGTGTTTTTACCACTCGGGAACAATTGTCCCGACACTTGCAGGCTGGGGCAACAAAGGTGATTTTGGCTGTGCCGCCCGAGGATGAACTGGATGCCACCATCGTCATGGGAGTCAACGACAATATTCTTACCGGAGAAGAGGTGATCGTTTCCAGCGCATCTTGTACAACCCACTGCGCTGCACCGGTCTTCAACATACTGCACCAGAAATTCGGAGTCCGGTGTGGCTTCCTCACCACAGTGCATGCATACACAAATGAGCAGAATCTGCTGGATTATCCACACAAGGATATGCGCCGAGCCCGGGCTGCTGCTCTCTCCATCATCCCCACAACCACCGGGGCGGTCACGATGGTGGAAAATGTTATTCCAGATCTAAAAGGTCGGCTCAAGGGCATGGCTTACCGGGTCCCTGTGGCCGACGGCTCCATATGTGATCTGATGGTGGAACTGGAGAAGGAGACCACCCCGGAGGAAATAAACCAAACTATGCGGAGGGCATCAGTGGGTTCACTGCGGGGAATCATGGAATACTGCACCGAACCCGTGGTCTCCGTTGACATTGTGAACAACCCTTATTCCAGTGTGTTCGATGCGGGGCTGACTCAGGTGATAAATGGCAACATGGTCAAGGTCTCTGCATGGTACGACAATGAGTGGGGCTTTGCAAACAGGATTCTGGAGCTAATCCAGAGAATTTATTAATGAATCAATATGACCGGTTATTGTAAAAAATAGCAACAATTCATTAGGGGGATATCATGCCGATAAGGGTAGGAATTAACGGCTTCGGACGCATTGGCCGGTCAATCCTCAGGGCCAATCGAGGTCGCAGGGAGCTGGAGTTCGTGGCAGTCAATGACCTTACCATTCCTGAACAACTTGCTGTTAATCTGAAATACGACTCCATCCACGGGGTTTACCCGGGAAAGATCCGGGTAGACGGCAGCAGCATCATCATTGATGGCGACATCATCCAGACCTTTTCAGAGAGGGACCCTGGAAAGATTCCATGGGGGGAAATGAAGGTGGACATGGTGGTGGACTCCACAGGCATTTTCAAGAGCAGCGATGTTCTGGAAAAGCACCTGGAAGCGGGTGCCAAGAAGGTTGTGCTGGCTGTGCCACCCAAGGGCGAGATAGATGCCATTATTGTTCTGGGAGTCAATGATCATACCCTCACCGGCGAGGAGCGAATCGTGTCCAACGCCTCGTGCACCACCAACTGCGCCGCGCCCGTGTTCAAGGTCATCCACGAAAAGTTCGGGATTCGGCGTGGTTTCCTCACTACTGTGCATGCCTACACCAACGACCAGCGACTGCTGGATTACCCCCACCGAGACATGCGCCGGGCAAGGGCCGCAGCCCTCTCCATCATACCCACAACCACCGGAGCGGCCAAGACGGTTGAGAAGGTAATCCCCGAGCTTAAAGGCCGCCTGGAAGGAATGGCCTATAGAGTTCCGGTAGCCGATGGATCCGTGTGCGACCTTATGGTTGAGCTGGAGCGGGAGGTAGAGCCAGAGGAAGTTAACGAAGCGATGCATAAAGCAGCGCTGGGAGACCTCAAGGGAATTCTGGAGTACTGCACCGATCCTATTGTTTCCGTGGATATCGTGGGCAACCCTCATTCAAGCATCTTCGACGCGGAATTGACCCAAACGCTCCAGGGCAACCTGCTCAAGGTCTCATCGTGGTACGACAACGAGTGGGGTTACTCCAATCGAGTCCTGGAGTTGGTGCAGAAGTTGTTCAGAATGGGAGGGTAACGGAGAAATTAAGTATTCTTGTTTGGAAAACGCAACCGCCAGAAAAATTAGGGACTGCGTCCCTTTATATATATTGCCTGATATGGGGCAAAGTCCATGATTCAAGCTTTATTCAATTTACTGGCTTATAAACCCCTCTAACTCATTCACCCGTCATGGCCCGGATGCGAAGGCGAAGTGCGCTGAGGCGAATGAAACCTGTGGCGTCGGCTTGCTCGTATCCGCCCGCCTGATCGAAGCTCACTATGTCTTTCCGGTACAGGGAGTGGGGTGAGCGCCTGCCGAGAACTATGCAGTTGCCTTTGTATAGCCTGAGCCGTATGGTGCCGGTAACCCTTTCCTGGGAGGCGTCAATCATCCCCTGCATCAGCTCACGCTCGGGAGAGAACCAGTAGCCGAAGTAGATCATGCGTGAGTACTGGGGGATCAGGCTGTCACGAAGGTGGATGACCTCCCGATCCAGGGTGACGGACTCCATGGCCCTGTGAGCCACATGGAGCACTGTGCCGCCAGGGGTTTCGTAAACTCCACGGGATTTCATACCCACGTAGCGGTTCTCCACCAGGTCCACTCGCCCTATCCCGTTACTTCCTGCCACTTCGTTGAGGTGGGTGAGCAGCTCGGCCGGGGTCATGCTCCGGCCATCCACGGCCGTGGGGTTCCCTTTCTCAAAGTCTATCTCCAGCTCGGTGGGATGGTCGGGAGCCTGCTGGGGCGGAATGGTGTACCGGTACATGTCAGCGGGCGGCTCGGACCAGGGGTCTTCCAGGATCCCTCCCTCGAAACTGATGTGCAGCATGTTCTGGTCGATGCTGTATGGCTTGTCCGCACTTACCTCTACAGGGATGCCGTGGCTGTCAGCGTAAACCATAAGGTCGGGCCGGCCGGTGAATTTCCACAGTGGGTCCCGCCAAGGGGCGATGATGGCAATGTTCGGCTCAAGGGCCATGTAGGTGAGCTCGAACCTCACCTGGTCGTTCCCCTTGCCGGTAGAGCCGTGGCTGACGGCATCAGCTCCGAGCTTTCGGGCTAGTTGGATTTGACCCCTTGCTATGCAGGGCCGGGCGATAGAGGTTCCCAACAGATAGCCCTGCTCGTAGATAGCGTTGGCCCGAAGCATGGGAAACACAAAGTCCCGCACGAACTCCTCGCGCCGATCCTCGATGATGACCTGGGACGCGCCGGTAGCCTCGCCCTTGCGGCGGACCTCCTCCATGTCGTCTCCCTGGCCCACGTCAGCGCAGTAGGCAACCACCTCGCACTTATATGTCTCTTTGAGCCAACGGAGAATAACCGACGTGTCCAATCCGCCCGAATAAGCCAGCACCACTTTGTTGAATTGCCTTGCCATCTCTCCTCCTGACGATCCCACGGGGTTTTGCAAAAAAGCTATTGGCAGGGTACACCCACTTTAGGAGCAGACCTCGATAATTTATTCACCTGCCCATATCCCCTATCATTATTTTTACCTATAATTTATAAACGAGCAAGTTTCAAATTTACGCATATATTAATTAAACAGCCTCTTTGATTACGGTTTACAGCCTCACTTGGACCAGAGGCCAGATGTTACGAATAAGATTAAACAAGGTTTATATTGAATGTCAAGTTTCAATCATGAATTCCGGAATTCCCGCAGAGCCCGCGGTGCTGGTCGGTGAGCTTGAGAAATTGGTATCATGTCCGCAGAATTAGGATCCTTACAGAAAGAAATATACGCCTCTTAACAGAATATGTCAATCATTGATTCAAGGAAGAAAGTTAGCCTGAGGAGTACAAATCATTACTGGGAATCATTTTAAAGGATCGAAGATTAACACGTGAAAGTGAGAATAACGAGAAGCAAACAGGTCCGCGGCTTTTCAGCGCATCCAATGGAGCGAGAGGTTATGAATCCTGTCCGCCTCCTTTGTGTTGATCGCGCCGCTTTCTAAATTCCTCCGCCTCGGCCTCGCGGTCGGTGGCTGTGTAGATGTCTGCTTTAATCTTTTTGAAGCCGCTAGTGATGTGACCAATGTCCTTCTGAATCTTTTCCAGACTTTGAGCAATTGCGTGCAGACTAGGTCTCCCTAACTGATACGTGCCTTTCTGCTCTGACATGTCTATGATGATGGTGTCGCTGTATGTCTTGCCCGTGACGCCTTTGTACTGAATATCAAAGGCGATGACAGACGCGATCTTGGCATCGTGGTTTTGATTCATTTGCGTATAGTGGGAGTACAGCTCTTGACTTGGACCGAGGTAGGCCAGGCCTACTTTGAAGAAGTTTGTCTCCGTAAACTCGCCAAGGAGGGCTTGTGCGGCGTCTCCGCCTGAAACTACTCGCGGAGAAAACCTGACAGCCAGCGCCGGACCGAGACCTATATTGCGAATGTGCAGGCGCAGAATATTGACAGCAAACTCCAACGGCTTCACGGTGATCTCGATCTTGGGTTCCGTCTGAACCTGCCTCATACGTCTCGTTTCAGACACCAGTCTCCATGTCAGTAACGCATATGCAACCGTGGATAGTGCAACAACCGCCGTAAAGCTAAGTGTCAACGCCCCCGCGTTCTTGTTGAGAAAGTCTATCAGTTCAGCAAGCAATGCGACCTCCGTGTTGACTCATTAACGTTGGCGTTAGCTCCTGAATTGTGAAATTCGTGTTTTTTTATTACCACCGGTCAAAAAGTGAGCCATTTTCAGCGGTGAGTATAATTCTTGGAACAGCATACTTATTTTTGCTTTTGCTTTGCATTTCGCCCCGGTTTCAGCCTTCGCAGCAATCAGCCGGTGGCTGTCTCCACGTGATAAATGAAGCCCTCGCTACCAAGTGTCCTCCCCGTGCGCTCGTTGGACTGAAGGAGCCTCACCTTCTCCAGCTTTTCAGTGGGCATCCTGACAACGATTTGTAACTCCATAGACAACGAGGCTGCAGCGAACTTGGAGGTTCAGGTATTCGGAGGTTATGACTGCAAGGAAGATGAGAGCGTGGAAGAGTGATAAGGAGTAATCACGGTGGTTTTAGAGCTTGGCAGCCTCCATATAATGATGGGGGTTTCGCCGGATACAGCAATGATATTCAACTTTTCGGTCCGAATATGTACAATCAATCTATGCCATAAAAATGAGGAAGTGTCAAGAAAAAATGCAAAAGGAGCACCTGCAATCGCATATCAAATTTTGGGGACACCATATCTATTTTGTCCTTGCTTCGCTTTTTTCACGATCAGAGCCCGGGGGTGCTGGTCGGTAAAATTGAGAAATTGGTATGGTATCCCCATAATTCAAAGTCATGTTTTTATCATCGGCAACGTAAGTAAAATCCAATATCTGCAATTTCTTAATGATCTTTTGTATCTCTTTTTTCGTTCTTGTTTTCTTCTCTGCTGACGTGATAAATTCATTAGAGTTCTCCTTTGAGATATTTTCTAAACCACAATATCTTATTTGAGCTCTCTTTTCAACAAAATATCTTGCTATTTATAAATTATTTCAAGTGGTTATCTTGTTGGCTCTGGTTTCAGGATTATTTCTGATCTGATTTATCCGGTCTCTATTTTACCCCCAGAGTTTTCGCCAATCGATGGACAGACAGATACCGAGCGCAGAGTTAATGACCAGGATTGCAGAGGGCGACGGAAGTGCCTTTGAAGTCCTGGTGCAGCGTCATCAGTCCTCTATACTGAATCTGATTTATCGTTGTATTGGAGACAGGGAGTACGCCCAAGACCTCGCCCAGGAAGTATTTTTTAAGGTCTGGCAGGCGGCCAAGAACTATAAACCAGAGGCGAAATTCACAACCTGGATTTACCGGATCACGATCAACCTCTGCCTCAATGAACTCAAGGCCGCCCGCCGGAGGAGATGGTTCCATACCTTGCAAACAGGCGGGGGAAGTGAGGCCCCATCCATAGAGGACCTTTCCGATGATTCCCCATCGGCGGAGGATCTCCTGTTAATGCAGGAGCGGAACCGCCGGATTTCCGATGCCCTTCAGGGCCTGCCTTCAAACCAGCGACTGGCCTTGATTCTCAAGAGATATGACGGTCTGTCCTACCAGGAAATTTCACAAATACTCGGTTGTTCTGTCTCGGCTGTGGAGTCCTTAATTGTTCGGGCGAAGAAAAACCTTCAAAAAAGATTCGCCGGTCTTGAAAAATGACCGCAGGTTTTTCCATTCCCTGTTGTTTCATTACATTGAGAAAGGTCCGTTCGATGAAATGCCGTAATATCCAGCAGAAACTTTCAGCTTACCAGGACGGGGAACTCAACCCAGGGGAGAAGCAAGAGGTTGCGATCCATATTCAGGGCTGCCGGCATTGCAGCAAAGAGTTCGCAGAGCTCGAGCGGGTTTGGCAAATCGTGGGGAATTTGCCTGAAATCCTACCTGATGAGGGGTTCTATGGGCAGATCGTCACAAGAATAAATGAACAGCAGGAACACGACCGGCGATCAAATTTCCTGCGGATTTTCCAACTGCTGCGGGGTCCGGCCATCGCCTCGATCCTTTTTATTGCGGGCATACTTGCCGGCGGCTATTTAGGGAATGCCGTCTCCAGGTCCGGCTTCCTTACTTTTGAGCATGGCCAGGTCATGTATTGGGATGAAAGAACCGTTTTGGGTTCCCTGAGGGCCTTTGATCCTGTGGTCCCCGGCACTTTCGCGGACGGGTACCTGCGGATGGCAAGCCATGTGGAGAATGAGACAAGATGAAATCGAAATGGCTGGTATTAGTCTTGATCTTTTCATTGACAATCAATGCAGCCGTCCTGGCAACTCTAGGCTACCACACCTACCGTAATCTCTCATCGAAGACATCCGAACCTTGTCCTTGGTGTGCAGGGGACAGCCACCTTTACCAGTCGCTGGATCTTTCCAACGCGCAACTGGCAAGGATGGAGCCGTTGGCCCGGACGTTCCATGGAAGGATTGCGGAACTCAAGGCATCCATGCAGGGGAAAAAGGCGCTTCTGGTGGATCTCCTTCAAGGGGACATTGCCCCTGTGAGGATAGAGGGCCTTTGCAAAGAAATGGCCGCCATTCAGGATGAGATTCAGAGGGCAGTGATCACGCACATTATTGAGACAAAGAAAATTCTAAATACAAAACAGCAAGAAAAGTTCTTCAGCCTCATGCGTCAAAGCATGGCCCACGCAATGACCTCATTCTCTCCCCCGAACGGAGGCAATCAATGAATTTGCGCTACATGACGAAAGAGCTCTACTACCAGAGAAGAAGAACCTCGATCTCGGTCCTTGGACTTTCAATAGGAATCGCCCTCTTGATCATACTGAACGCCCTTTCTCTGGCATACCGCCAGGCTGCCCGCGTTCCCCTGGAAGAGATCGGGGCGGATATCACGGTTCAACGGGCCGGAGATGTCCCCCAAGAACTCGCAGGAGCGGTCTTTCCCTGCTCTGCGGTGACGATCCGCAAAGAGGAAGTCGAGAAAATCCAGAAGCTCCCCGGCCTCAAGGGGATGGGAAAGGCCCTCCTTCTGTGGGTCTTTGACCCGAATCGGGCCTGGATTGTGCTTGGGATCGAACGACAAAACTCAATTGGACCAGCGGTCCTGCGATCCTCTGTCACCGAGGGAAGGTTTCTCGATGATGGTAAACAGGAAGCCCTTGTTGAAGTGGCCTATGCCCGGCAATTTGGCATCAAGGTTGGAGACGCCCTATTAATATCCCACAGGAAATTCCCTGTCGTCGGTTTCGTAGACGCGTCGCGTGCCACAAAGATCGCCGTGGCCAATGTATACCTGCCGCTCAAAGAGGCAGAGAACCTTGCCGTTTCATCCAAGCAACTGCAGTCGGTTTCTCTATATTCTCCTGGGGATGTCAATCTACTCTTCATCAAGGCAGACCAAGAAAAAATCACCACCCTGGCCTCGTCGATGAAAAGAATTCTTGGGGACAAAGCAACAGTTGCAACCCCGGATTCTTTCCTCAAACTCCTGGGCAGCCTCTTCGCCCTCTCGGATAAATTCGCTCTGGCCGCCTCCCTCATCGCCATTATCGTGGCGATGCTGATCGCTTTCAAGACAATGGCGGGAAACATTGCCGAGCGAGCCAGGGAGGTGGGCGTTATGAAGGCGGTTGGCTGGACCAACCGCAACGTTGTCTCCCAACTGATGGGAGAGTCGGTTGCACAGTGCTTTCTGGCAGGTATTTTAGGGATATTGGTTGCCCTTGTCACTGCGTACGGATTAAGTTTTATGAAAGTCAGCATCCCCATCCCATGGGAGATGAGCCCAACCCCGCATTTTCTCCCGGGCGGAGGGGACCAGATCTTCAAGACATTACGCCTTCCGGTTTATGTCCCCTGGAGTCTTGCTTTCTTCGCCGTTCTCCTGTCCGTCGTCATCGGAGGGATGACAGGCGGCCTTCTGGGCAGGCATATCTCGAGAATCAAACCTTCGGAGGTTTTGAGACATGAATAAATCAGCCATTCTATCCGGTATGGATCTCGGCAAGAAATATGGTTCCCTTGAAGTGCTGAAGGGAGTTTCTCTGGCAGTTGATCAGGGTGAATTCGTCTGCCTGGTCGGAAAATCGGGCAGCGGCAAGACGACCCTTCTCTCCCTTCTGTCGGGCCTAGAAAAGCCGACGAAAGGAAGGCTAACCCTTGACGGAAGAGATATCACTGAGGCTCCGGAGGACGAGCTTGCCCTCTTTCGTCGGGAAAATGTCGGTTTCATTTTTCAGTCCTTCAACTTGATTCCAACCCTCTCTGCATGGGAGAATGTGGCCCTGCCCCTTTTCCCCACGAAAATCCCTAAAGAGCAGCAGCGACTGCGGGCCATTGAACTGCTTGAAAAGATGGATATGGGCCACAGGACAGAGCATCTGCCTTCGGCCCTATCGGGAGGAGAGAAGCAGCGCGTGGCCATCGGTAGAGCTCTGGTGAATCATCCCAAGATCATTTTTGCTGATGAACCTACCGGAAACCTCGATTCCAGTACCGGTGACGCCATAATGGCTATTTTGCACCGACTGCATGCCGAAGAGGGCGTGGCCATCCTCATGGTCACCCATGAGGTTGAGCTGGCTAGAACCGCGGATCGGCTCATCCGCATGAAAGACGGGGAGATTGTATCATGAAAAAGATCATGCTGTGGAGTATCATCGTTGTGGTCCTTTTTTCTTTTTGTTTGGCTGCTCTCGCTGCCAACAAGGTTAAGGTTGAGGTCCTTTACATGAACCATGGCCCTCTTCTGCCCACACTGGGGCAAATCAAACAAGTCTTTACCCTGTATGGAGACAAGGTTGACGCCTCGTGGTACGATTTCGAGAGCAAGGAGGGAAAACAGTTTATGGCCAAAAAAGGGATAAACCAGCACACCCCCTTGGTCATCTGGATCGATGAGAAGTTCGCCCTTCCCATTGACGGGAAAGAAATCAGGTTTGTCGGCTTTCCCACCGGCTCAGGCCCCGCTTTCTTCCAGGGGAAGTGGACCATGGACGACCTGCGGAAAGCCCTGGACCAAGTGACGGGTAAAAAGTGAGGACATCATGAATTACTGCTATGTGTTGAAGGAACTCCGTCATCACCACCACCGGACCCTGGTCAATATTCTGGGAATCGGAGTGGGGATCGCCCTTTTTGTCTCCATCAATGCGATATCCACCGCGTATCAGAAGGCGGTCAGTCTCCCCTTCAGGAACCTCGGCGCGGATATGGTCGTGCAACGTCCGGAAAAAAGGGCTGCAGACTCCGCTCAACCGCCCGCGTCGATGCGCGGCATCCGCTTGCCTTTTTCAAACCAGCTTCTTGCCCCTGGCGATCTGGAACAAATTGCAGCCATGGAAGGCATCGACTCCGTGGCCGCTTCGCTTCTCCTCTGGGAATTCGATAAAGGCGGGTTCAGAACAATCATGGGGGTCGATCTCTCCCGGCCCAGCCTGGGACCCGTCAAGGTGAAGGACTGGCTCAAGGAAGGGCGTTTCCCTCAAAAGGAGGGGGAGGTCGTAGTCGAAAAGCACTATGCGAAGTTCCATCGCGCCAAAATAGGTGACACGATGCAGATCGGAGGCCATTCTTACGCGGTGGTGGGGATCCTGGAAATCAAAGAGGGGTCTCAGATTGCATCGGCTAACATCTATTTGCCGCTTTCAGATGCCCAAGCCCTGCTGGGCGGAGAACCCAACAGTGTCAATGTGGTCTATGTCCGGCTGAAGACTCCTTCTCTTGTCAGTCAGATTAAAAAGGAGATCGCCGGAAGACTAAACGGCGTTTCCGTTACCAGTTCTGACTCGTTTCTTGAACTCATGGGCGGAGTCTCCCGTATTTCTGACCAGTTTTCACTTCTTGCATCGATCATTGCCCTTGGCGGCGCCGTCTTTCTCATCATCAAAACGATGCTCTCCAACCTTGTTGCCCGCTCAAGCGAGATCGGCGTCTTGAAGGCCGTTGGTTGGACCGAGAGGGATGTGCAGAAACAGCTCATGGGAGAAGCCCTGCTCCAGGCGGTGGCGGGAGGCGTAATGGGGATATTCATCGGATATTTCATTTCCTACCTCCTCGGATTCCTCTCCATACCTGTTTCAACTCCCTGGGAGTTGAATCTTCTGCCGGCTTTTGCTCGTAAGATGGAGAGGTCAGCGTCATCGGCAGTCCGTCTTCCGGTCCACGTTTCTGCAGGGTTAACCGCAGCGGCAATGTTTCTATCCGTTGTCACGGGATCCCTGGCAAGTTATTTCATGGGGAGACGGACCGCCAGGATGAAGCCTTCCGATATCTTGAGGAAGCTGTGACATGACGGGGGAACGAAACGACAATCCGGAACCGAATTGCCATTTGAGTACATTTTTTTCTTGCGGATATGCTTTTTTTAGCATATCGTCCATTCAGATTCGCTTTGAAAGGAGGTCGAATTATGATTCAAATCACCTATAAGCCCATTTCACCTCACCATGTGGTGAAGAGTCTGAAGATAAGCCTCTGCGGGTCGATAGTGACGCATATTGGGGTTGTTCGCCCCCCTTCAGTGGGGAGGAGGTTGGTTTCCATATAGTATGAATTCCGGGTAGAGTAGAGAGCAGGTCTCAGCGGCTTTAGGTTCGGCTTATCTGTTTGCGTCCCTTTCGTTTGACGGTGCCTAAATAGCCTTGCCGTGGCGGCCTTAACCAGCCCTCCCTCATCAAACCGTGCGTGCGGTTTTCCCGCACACGGCTTTCCGATGTTCTTCACCGCAGGGCATGCGCCCTCGTCCAACCGGCTGTGGTCGGCACTTTGTAGAGCCCGTACTTTTCGTACAGGACTCGGTTAGCAAACCGGGCATATCCTGTATTCCGATGTCTGCAATTCTGGGGACACCATATCTATTTTGTCCCCGCTTCGCTTTTTTCTTGGTCAGAGCTCGTGGGTGCTGGTCGGTGAAATTGAGAAATTGGAATGGTGTCCTCTGAATTCCAATGAACCAGAAGAAGATAAGTTAATGTTTTTTATTAAATAATAAAATACAATTAATTAAAATAATATACTATTTTATTGAATTTTTTCTAAAAAAACTCATATTATCGAGCCTTAATTACTCACCTCGGCCAGAAGCTCGTCCAGCGTCGCCAGAAGGGTATCGACTTGCTCTTTCTCAACAACCAGGGGCGGCACAAACCGCAGGATTCTGTCCGCGGTGCAGTTTATAAGGAATCCTTTTTCCATGGCCTTGTTCACCAGGTCGCTTCCGGGGATTGCGAGCTCCATGGCCAGAATCAATCCAAGTCCCCTCACCTCCCTGACAACGGAGTATCGCTCCTTCAGCTTATTAAGGCCCTCACGGAAATGCGCTCCCACATCCCGCGTGTGAGCAAGGAGATCCCCCTGGAGGAGGCGGTTCATGACGGCGACCCCTGCCGCAGTGGCCAGAAAATTGCCCCCGAAGGTGGAGGCGTGGGTCCCGGGTGAGAAGCTTTCGGCTACCTCATCAATGGCTACCAGAGCCCCGATGGGGACGCCTCCGGCCAGAGATTTCGCCAATGTCATGATGTGAGGTTCCACATCAAAGTGTTCGTATGCGAAAAGCCGTCCCGTACGTCCAATTCCCACCTGCACCTCATCAAAGATCAGGAGGAGACCCCTCTGGTCGCACAGCTCCCTCAGGGCCTTCAGGTAGCCGGAAGATGGCATATTCACTCCCCCTTCACCCTGTATGGGCTCGACCAGGACAGCACAAGTCCTGTCCGTGATAGCTCCCGCCGCGGCCTCCAAGTTATTGAAAGGCACGTGGTCAAATCCTTCCACAAGTGGAGCGAAACCTTTATGGAATTTTTCCTGGCCGGTTGCTGTCACAGTGGCCAGAGTGCGGCCATGAAAGGATTCCTTCATGCAGATAATTCGATATGCGCCATCTCGGCCGTGATCCTTGGCGTATTTTCTGGCCAGCTTGATGGCGGCCTCATTTGCTTCGGCGCCGCTGTTGCAGAAGAAGACCTTGTCCCCGAAGGAATTCTCAACCAGGAGACGTGCCAATTGAATTTGCGGCTCGATGTGGTACAGGTTCGATGTGTGTATGAGCCGCCCGACCTGATCCTTTATGGCATCTACCAGTTCAGGCGGGCAGTGGCCCAAGTTACATACCGCGATTCCCGCCACAAAATCCAGGTATTTCTTGCCGTCAACATCAGTTATCACGCAACCCTCCCCCTTCTCAGGGACGATGGGGAAACGCTTGTAGGTGGCCATAAGGTATTTTTCCGCCTCTTGAATAAGCGCCTGGGTCTTCATGTTCTGCTTCTCCTTATAAATTTGGGTGATTTTGGGATCTGCTTAATTAGAGTGTGCAGGAACAAGAGGGTCAACGGACGATTTGGGTCCCTATTCCCTTGTCAGTGAACATCTCAAGCAGGATGGCGTGCTCGACGCGGCCATCAATGATGTGAACTTTGGTGACTCCCTCATCCAGGGCATCTATGCAGCACTGGACCTTGGGCAGCATTCCTCCCGAGATTGTCCCTTCGGCAATGAGCCGCCTTACCTGTTGGATATTGATGGAGGAGATGAGATCTTTTTCCGGACTCATAATCCCTTCCACGTCAGTCAAGAGAATGAACTTTTCGGCGCAAAGGGCGCTGGCCACCTTGCCAGCCACAAGGTCGGCATTAATGTTGTATGTCTGGCCATCCTCTCCGACGCCCACAGGCGCCAGCACGGGGATGAATCCGTTCTGCTGCAGGGCCTCGATGACATCGGTCTGGATCATTTCCACCTCGCCGACCAGGCCCAGATCCGAATCGCGCCGGATCTGTCCGTCGGGTCCCCGCAGCCACAGCTTTCGCGCTCTTATGAGGCTACCGTCCTTCCCGCACAGGCCCACCGCCCGGCCCCCGCACTGGTGGATAAGGTTTACGATATCTTTGTTGATCCTGCCTACCAGCACCATC
This sequence comes from uncultured Thermodesulfobacteriota bacterium, assembly GCA_964611635.1. Taxonomy (GTDB): domain Bacteria; phylum Desulfobacterota; class JAFDED01; order JAFDED01; family JAFDED01; genus JAFDED01. Next base: position 12,920 of record CAZTAS010000034.1, on the reverse strand, counting down.
TCCACCGCTTCCATGGTCTCGGGGTCGGTTACCCGCATGCCCTCAACAAAGCGGGTCTCCTTGCCCAGGCGTTTCAGTAGATGCCCGATCTGAGGCCCCCCACCGTGGACCACCACTGGAAGGATGCCCACGTATTTCAGCAATACCACATCCTTGACGAAGCTCATCAATTCTTTCTGCGCCATGGCCGCACCGCCGTACTTGATTACCATTCTTTTACCGGCGAACTGGCGTATATACGGCAGCGCCTCAAGAAGGACATTGGCCTTGTCGATCAGATGCTGCATGGGCTTCAAACTCCGAAACGTTAAAAAGATCCGGGTAATTCTCGGGCAGAAATTCCCTTTATCCCGAATCGTTATTCATTACCAGTTTTTTGATAACCTTACTTCCAATAATCTCAGGCAACTTATTATATTTGATAATCACAATGAGGAGGCTATTCTAATTTCCTTCTTGAAAAGAGCACTTTTTTGAATCTTTAATGATACTTACACAATATTGACTATATTTATTCACTCCTGCTCCTCGTCATAATTATGGTTACCAAAGGCTTTCTTGAACATCTCGGCGGGCTGTTCCAAATCTTTGGAAAAATATCGATCCATTGTTCCGGGGGAATACCGATCGGTCTCATGTTCTTTCTCGGCGTTCTGCAGCCGGAAGATTCCGGCTAAGATTTTTCCGAGCCATTCCATTTTAGCTATTTATGAATGGTTAACTCACTCTGCAGGAAACTCCAATCAAGGAACAGCAAAGATTACAGGATATACCGGCTCAGATCCTCGTCCTCCACCACATCCCGGAGACATTGCTGTACATAATTTACGTCGATGACTACCTGCTTTTTTTCCATGTCTGGAGCCTGAAAAGAGAGATTCTCCAGGAGTTTCTCCATGACGGTATGGAGCCGACGGGCACCGATGTTCTCTGTACGCTCATTGACGTGTTCGGCGATTCGGGCAATCTCCTCAACAGCTTCGGGCAGGAATACTAGATTTATCCCCTCGGTCTCCATCATGGCCACGTACTGTTTGGTGAGCGCATTTTCAGGCTCCGTGAGAATGCGCACGAATTCTCTGGCCCCCAGTGAGTCAAGTCCCACCCGCAAGGGGAACCGCCCTTGCATTTCCGGAATAAGGTCAGAGGGTTTATAGGAATGAAACGCGCCAGCGGCGATGAAAAGGATGTGATCTGTCTTGACCACCCCGTACTTGGTACTCACCGAGGAGCCCTCCACGATAGGCAACAGGTCGCGCTGGACTCCTTCCCGGGAGACATCGGGTCCGTGCGTGGAGCCACTGCCCACAATCTTATCCAGCTCATCCAGGAAGATGATGCCCCCCTGCTCCACCCTCTCTTTGGCGATCTTTATAACTCGTTCCATGTCAATGAGCTTATTGGACTCCTCCTGGACAAGAATCTCCATGGCCTCCGAAACTTTCACTTTTCGCCTCTTGGTCTGCTTGGGCAGGAGGTTGCTGAACATGTCCTTTAAGTTGATGTCCATCTCTTCCATACCTTGCGCGGAGAAAATCTCAATAACAGGTATGGCGGAGGCAGTGGTTTCGATGTCCACGTAGCGATCATTCAGATCGCCATTGTGCAGCTTTTGCCTGATTTTTTCCCGGGTACTGATTCGATTCTGGACGGGTGGAACGGCCAAGTCGGAACTTGGGAGCGCGGGTCCGGGTGTAGCATGCGCGGCTGTGCGCTTGGGGGATGGAAGGAGGAGGTCTAATAGCCGCTCCTCGGCCACTTCTCTCGCCTTGGCCCTGACGTTCTCTCGTTCCTCTTCCCTGGTCATATTGATCCCGATTTCCATTAGGTCGCGGATCATGGACTCAACATCACGACCTACGTAACCAACTTCAGTGAATTTGGAAGCCTCGATTTTAAGGAAGGGAGACTGTGCCAAACGAGCCAGTCTGCGTGCAATCTCGGTCTTTCCCACGCCGGTGGGGCCAATCATTATGATGTTCTTGGGAGCAATCTCATCCTTTAGCTCTTCGCTCACCTGCTGGCGACGCCACCGGTTTCGCAAAGCTATAGCCACTGCCCTCTTGGCCTTGTTCTGGCCGATAACGTATTTGTCCAGCTCAGAGACGATCTCTCGTGGGGTAAATGTTTGCATAATATTATATTTCCTCGATGTGAACCTCTCGGTTAGTGTATACGCAGATATCCGCTGCGATCCTCATAGCTTCCTCGACAATGGACCGGGCATCCATATCGGTGTGTTGTACCATAGCTCGGGCGGCGGCCAGAGCGTAGGCTCCGCCCGAGCCTACAGCGGCCAGGCCATCGTCGGGCTCTATGACATCGCCGGTGCCTGAAATGATAAAGGAATGCTCTTGATCCACTGCAAGAAGAAAGGCTTCTAGACGCCGCAGGGTGCGATCCGTTCTCCAATCCTTGGCCAGCTCTACCGCTGAGCGGGTGAGATTGCCGTTGAACTTCTCCAGTTTCGCCTCTAACCGCTCAACCAGCGTTAGGGCATCGGCTGAAGCGCCAGCAAAGCCCACGATCACTTTGCCGTGATAAAGGCGGCGCACCTTTTTTGCGCCTTGCTTAATCGTGATCTCTCCCATGCTAACTTGTCCATCTCCGCCCATTACTACTCGTCCTTTATGTCGGGCGGCCAGTATGGTTGTGCTGCGAATCATTGGGACTTTCCCCGTTTCAGGCATAAAAAAATTTCGAATTTTATTATTTTCGACTCCGGGGGTGCGCACGGTCATAGACTTCCATGAGCTGGCTGGCGCTCAGGTGGACATAATGCTGAGTTGTGGACAGGTTGGCGTGACCCAGCATCTCCTGGATGGACCGGAGATCCGCGCCCCCATCCAGAAGGTGAGTGGCAAAGCTATGGCGCAAGGTATGGGGATGAGGTCGCTTCACCAGTGCCTGCCTTCGCCAATATTTTCGTACTATCTCACGCACCGCCCGATCAGTGATTCTGCCTCCCCATCGATTGAGAAAAAGCGCCGCTGGATCTGAATGGCCAGCACGGTTATGAAGTCCTCGGCGTTGCAATATATAATCCTTCAGGACTTCAACAGCCCGGGCCCCAACGGGTACAATTCGCTCTTTTCTCCCCTTCCCCATGACCCTCACGAGTCCCTCACGAAGATCAATATCCTCCAGGTCCAAACCCACCAGTTCCGATACCCGCAATCCGGAGGAATAAGCCAGTTCCATTAAGGCTCGGTCTCTTAATCTCAAGGGTGAAGCTCCTGAGGGACCCTCCAGTAACCTGAGCATTTCATCCACGCTCAGAACCGTCGGAAGATATCTCTCTGGACGAGGAGAAGATATTAAATCGGCGGGGTTTGAATGAACCAGCTTATGGCGCACCAGAAACTGGAAAAAGGATCTAATGGCTGACATCTTCCGTGCGATAGAGCGTTTCTTGCGGGTACTGTAAATATGTCCCAGGTAGGATCGAATCACTCGCTGGTCAATGGTTTCAGGATTTATATCTTTCTGGTCATCCTTCAGGCAAAGCCGCTTTTCCAGGAGATATTGTCGAAATTGCCGAAGATCTGAAAGGTAAGCCCGGGTAGTGTGAGTGGATCGATTCTTCTCGAGTTGGAGAGCAAGGCCGAATCGCTCGATAGCATTTCTCACGTCAGGCCTCCTTGCCTTCACCGCTCAATGCTTTTTCCAGTATCTGTTCTCGCTCTCCCACTTCATCAATTATGATGTTGAGGCGATTGCGAAGCTCCACGAGTTCATGTCTGGTCAGGTTCTCTCCTTTCCCGTCCAGCCACAGGATTACTTCGTTCAGCCGCTCTTTAATAAGCGTTTTCATGTTCCACCTTTCCATGGACGCGCAGCCGTCCACCATGAACATACATTCTCTTTTGACCTATAAGTAAATGATGGCCCAATAGATAAAATTTCTTTCCTCATCCTCACTTGCTTCACCAAATTATCCGCATGTCACTATGATGCCTGCGAGGCCTCACCTCTTTCCTGGATAGACTTAGGAAGACCCTGCCTTTTTGAAAAAACATCGATGAGATTCAACAACAACTGATAAGAATTAATGCGCAGCCCATGAAACACGCATTATTAATTTATCATAATAAATAACACTTCCCCCATGTTTTGTCAATAACCATTTACTGCCAGAACTTGCATTCTCGACGAATAACTGATATAAAATTCAATATATTTTTATTGTATCCGCGGTTTTGTTTACTCCCTGAATTGAAAATATGCATAAAGAAAACCGGATCATCGGTTAATCCTTTTCAGGTCACAGGGATTTTACTTTCATTGTTTCCCTTCACACCATGCCATGAGAACTTTCCGGTTCATCCATTGTGCCGACCTGCACATAGACAGTCCTTTTAAGGGATTAGCACAGCTTGATAAGGAGCTGGCAGTTAAGTGCCGTGAGGCCACTTTCAGAGCATTTAAGCGCATAGTTGATATCGCTTTGGAAGAGCAAGTGGACTTTGTTACGGTGGGCGGCGATATATACGAAAGCGCAGAGCGGAGTCTCCGTGCTGCCGTGTTTTTCAGAGACCAGATGGCGCGCCTGGCACAGAGGGAGATTCCTGTGTTTATCGTGGCAGGCAACCATGACCCCCTGGACAGTCTTATCACTCCCATTCAGCTGCCCGAAAAGGTCCACCTGTTCGGAAGCCAGCCTGAATTCGTCCCTGTGGTTCGCAAAGGCTTTGAGGTCGCCCGGGTATACGGGATCAGTTTCCACACTGCCCGGGTGGAGGAAAACCTGGCCCTGCTGCTCAGGCCTGAGTGTGATACAACTTTTAATATCGGCCTGCTCCACTGTAATGTGGCGGGCCAATCGGGGCATGAAAATTACGCTCCTTGTACCCTAGATGACTTGATACGCTCCGGCATGGATGCATGGTGCCTGGGACATATACACACATATGGGTTGCTTTCGCCCTCCCGACCTATGGTGATTTATCCCGGGAACCCCCAGGGACGCCATATCAACGAATCAGGCATGCGTGGATGTGCACTTGTTAGGGTTGACGATCTGGGGGAAATATCCACAAAGTTCATCCCGGTACATCAGGTACGCTGGGAACGGGTGGAAGTTGATATTTCAGAGTTCGAAGACTTGGATAGCTTGCTGGAGAGCGTTGAAGAACGGCTTTATATCACCTCAACAGGCGGTTCGGAGGATCTACTGGCAGCGCGCATCCGATGGCATGGAAGGGGGCCTCTGCACGACTGGCTTTCCGAACAGAAACCAGAAGACCTTCGGGCGATGTTGCAAGAACGGGTGACAATGTCCCGAAAGGGGCTTTGTATCGAGTCCATAGAGAACGCCACCAGAGCCCCCATTGACCGCAATAGCCTGTTGTTGCAGGAGAGCTTCGTCGGCGACTTTCTCCGACTAATCGAAGAGGCGCAGCAGGGTGGCCCCGCGCTGAATGCAGTAATGGATTCCCTTTCGGAGCTTTTCGAGAACCGTTTATGCCGCCGGTTCCTCACCGATGGATGGGTAGTTGCGGCCATGAGGGGTGATCGATCAGCCATTCAGGCACTCATTGATGATGCAGAGACCCTTGCCCTGGATAATCTGATGCCAGAAAAGTAATTTATCAATGCAAAATTAACAATTATCAATTCAAAATGCCGAAAGCTGATTTGCATTTTGAAATGCTAATTTTTCATTTTGAAATTATCATTAATCTGTTTTAATACCATGAAGATTCAGGAGATTTATGTGGGTCGATTTGGCTCCATTGAGGACCGCCGCGTTGGTCCTTTTGGATCTGGATTGACCCTTGTCCGTGGAAACAACGAGGAGGGAAAGACAACTTTACTGGAGCTTGTCCGTGCTGTGCTCTTCGGCTTCAGGGAACGATCCGCTCCCAATCCGTATATACCACCGCACGGGGGCGGACGCATGGGAGCTATGGAGGTAGTGAGTGTTGACGGAACTCGTTGGCGACTGGAGCGAACCGAAGGTCCTAGGGGTGGCAGGGTTAGGGTTCTTAGCGCAAATGGCTTGGAAAGTCCTACTGATGCCTTGCTAAACCTGCTCCATCGCACCGACCGATATCTGTTCGAATCAGTATTCGCTTTCGGGCTTAAAGAGCTACAGGAGATCGAATCCCTCCACAGCAAAGAAGTCCAGGGACGCATCATGGGGGCCGCTGCTGGCACCGGAGCCGTTTCTCCCGTGGATGTGTGGCGAAGGCTGATGGGGCAATCGAGGACGCTTTTCAAGCGTGCGGGAAAGACACAGCCAGTGGGGAGGGCGACAATAGTTTTGGATAATGTAGAAGCCGAGGTTCAACAAATCCGCAATTTGCCCGCCCGATATGAAGAAATGTCCCGTCAACGGCATGAGACATGGAGAAACCGGGAGCAAGCACGTAATCAACTGGCCAAAGCTCAGGAGGAGCTTGCCCAGTGTCAGAAGATGGCCAATCTTCAGGCGAGCTGGGAGAAACTCCTGAAGGTGGATGAGCATATAAAGGAACTGGAACCAGCCTCTAATTTTCCTCCAGACGGCGTCAGGCGGCTTCAAGAAATCCTGCAGCGCATACGCTCCTCGCGGAAGCTGGTAGATGAGCTGGAAGCCCGCCAGCAAGCGCTTCAGAAAAAACTGGATCGCCCCATCTCGCACCAGGAAATCATACGTTTCTGGCCGGAAATCGATGCGCTTGCCAATAGGGCTGCTGCGCTGAGCGGACTCCCTGATGAATTGGCTAAAGCACTGGGCAAGGATGCTACTGAATACAAGAACATGGTGGCATCCCTTAACGCGATAGGAGAGGGTTGGGACCTGAATCGAGCTCTTAACTTCGATGCATCATCATCGGTAGAACAGATGGTCATAGATTGGGAAGACCGCATGCGAGAGGCAGGGGAAAATCTTCGCCAATGCCGGGAGCGTTTCGAATTGTCGGAAACCATTGTCCTCCAGAAAAAGCGGGCCCTGGAAGATACTGAAAAAGCGCTGGCTGACGAGTCGCCATCCTGGGATATTATAGAACAGCCCACAGCCCGTGATCGGCTTGAGGAGTGGCTGCGCTTCTACGAACGGGCACAAGCGGCTGGAGAGCGTATAAGAGTCTTAAAAGCAACGCTTGACGAGGCCGTGCAAGATAAGGATGAGCTTGCCGTCCAGGCCGCGCAGCTAGCTCAGGAGAGCGGCCCACCGATCCCTGCATGGCTCCCCCTGACGACGGCAATAGTCTTCATGACCGCTGCCCTACTAGCTGCATGGGCAGGCTCAATGCCGGCGGCTGCGTTGATTGCCGCTTCCGGGTTGGCCGGAAGCCTTTTGGTGAACCGGCTTCGCCTTTGGGTACTGGAAAATTCCAGGGCCCGGCTCAAGGAGGCCATGACACAACAAGAACGGCACCAACAGAGACTGGAACGTCGCATCCGGTCTCTCCAGCAGGATCTTATCAATGCGGAAGAGCGGCAAATAGACACTCATTTGCAGATGTCCTCCATCAGCAGGAATCTGCTTGGCCGGGATGAGATATCGGAAGAAGAGGCCCGACTGGCTTTGGCCAGGGCTCGGGCGGCCGGAGAGCAGATGGGTAAGCGCCAGGCCCTCCAGATTCAAGTACAACAAATCCGAAAAGATATGGATCGTGCGCGGGAAGATCGAGATAGTTGTGATAGCGAGTTAGAACAAGCCATAAGGCTATCCCAGCAGATCCAGTTGGAATGGGAATCATGGCAACGAGAGCGGAGTCTGGACGTGGTAGGCTCCCCGGCCGCACTGCGAATCCTTCTTCAGAGCATCAGGGAATTCCACCAGGCACACCGGCGACGGGATGAATCGCAAAAGATGGTAAAGCACTGGCAGGCCATATGGGAGAACTTCTCCCGACAGGCCATTGAAGTTTTAGCGGCCTGTGGACGCGAGGCCCCTGATAACTTCGAGCTCTTGGGAGCAATACGAGACCTCAGAGAAGCTTGTCAGGCCGCTCTGGATGCATCCCGAAGGAGGCAGGAGTTTGACGAGCGCATCCGGGAGGTCACCTTGCAACTTGAGGGTGCCCGAAAACGACTCTCCGAGGAAGAAGCTGAGAAGGAAAGTCTGATGGCAGTGGCCAAGGCAAAGGATGAGGAGTCCTTCCGCGCTCTGGAGCCTCTGGCACGAAGGCGCGAGGAGCTCATTGGGCGCAGGAGAGAGCTTTTGGCCTCTCTGCGGGTTGGAGCAGACCTGCCGAAAGAGGAATCGGTCCGCGATGCTCTCAAGACCGTAAATTGGGAAAATATTAGAAGCCACAGGGAAGCCCGGACGTCAGAGGTTGCCAGGCTAAGGGATCTGGTGGATAGCCTGGGTGAGAGCATCGGTCACCTCGACCACGAAATCCAATCCATGGAACAGAGTGATCGCCTCTCTTTCCTGCTCCAGCAAAGAGAGCAGGCCCGCGCGCAACTGCATGAAAGTGTTTGGGCATGGGCAACGGCCACTGCCGCAGCGACTCTCTTGGACCTTGCCCGCCAGAAATATGAGACACAGCGTCAGCCGATGGTTATACGCTGGGCTTCGGAAATCTTCAGAAATATGACAGGAGGTGCTTTTGTGAATCTGCGCATGCCTCTGGATGGCTCTCATCCAAGAGCTATGCGGGTCTCAGGCGAACTGGTTCCAATAGAGCACCTGAGCCGGGGAACGAAGGAACAGCTTTACCTGTCCATTCGCCTGGCACTGATACGCGAGTATGTTAGACAAGCTGGTCCCCTCCCTGTTCTAATGGACGATATTCTGGTGAACTTCGATCCTGAGCGAGGAGCTGCCGCAGCTCAGGCTATTACAGAATTCTCCTATCTTACCCCCGTCCAGGTCATTTTCTTCACTTGCCACTCGCACGTGATCAGGCATTTTAGTGAAGTTCAGGATTCTCCAGAGATCCTGCATCTGGGAGACCTCTTGAAAGAATAATACTGGCGAATTTAAAAGGTGACTTCGCCGCTTATAATTCATCCTTTAGCTAAATACAGTAATACTTTGCCTTGCCCGAAAGTTAAATGGAGTAACATCACAGAGGAAAAAGAGTTGCTGAAAGTTTATTCTATTTTCACTTGTTTTGGCGCATAATGCGCTTGATTTTATATATTTCATCAAGTTAATTGAGGATTAAATGGCAGAAATTCTTGGGACAATCACTCTGATGGGCTCTGGGGAAATGGCTGAATCCATGCGTAAGGTCCATCAAGCTATTTTATCGAGGATCTCCGGAAGAGTGCGCGCCGTGTTTCTTGACACACCGGCGGGTTTTCAGCTCAACGTGGATGAGATCTCTGCACGAGCCGTGGATTATCTTCAGCATCGCCTGGGTATTCCCCTGGCAGTGGCATCGTATAAATCTAATCAGATCAGCAGCCTGGAGGCCGAGCAAGCCCTGATCAAGCTTCGTGAAGCAAACTACATTTTCGCAGGCCCTGGAAGCCCCACTTACTTTATTAATCAACTTAGGAATTCAAAAGTGCCTCAAATAATACGCGAGCGAGTCGCGGCGGGCGCACATATGGTTTTTGCCAGTGCTGCCGCGGTTACCACAGGACGATTTTCAGTGCCGGTTTATGAAATTTACAAAGTGGGAGAAGAACCATACTGGGTGGAGGGATTTAATTTTCTTGAAGATTTGGGCCTGGATGTGGTGGTCATACCGCACTGGAACAATGCAGAGGGAGGAACTCACGACACCCGGTTCTGCTACCTTGGAGAGCCGCGGCTGGAATACTTGGAGAGCACCCTGCCCGACTCTTCGCTGATTTTGGGAATTGATGAGCATACGGCATGCATTCTCGAACCAGCCATCAAACAGTGCCATGTCCAGGGGGTCGGCCAGGTAACGGTGCGATACCGGGGGCACGAAAATGTTCATCCCTCGGGCACTTCTTTTAAGCTGGATGAGCTGCGCCCAGAATCCTTCGGCCGAGAAGCGCTGGCAACCACTCCGGATGTAGCACCTTCAGCGCGAATACCGGATTGGGATGCGGTGGTTCAACTGGATGAACAGATACGCCTTGCAGAAGACACTCTGGCCGACCCGGCAATCAGAACATGGGGTATCTCCGGTGCCCTTACCTTTCTGTTAGAGCTGGCCCGAAAGGCGGATGTTGCAAGAGGGGCCGGCATGGATCCAGAAAAAGTCGCAAATGCTGAGGTGAGGATTAAACAGATATTGTTAAATTGGATTGGATCTGACAACGCTTTGGATGAAGTGAATTACCTGACCGATCTGCTCATAGCGCTACGCGCAAAACTGAGGGCTACAAATCAGTGGGAATTGGCGGATCAAATTCGCCACAACCTGGCGAAAATGGGAATCATTCTGGAAGATGGCCGAGAGATTACCACGTGGAGGAGAGGAAAGCATTAAGGTCAGTTTCTTTGAATATTATCACGCGAACGACGAATTCTGGATACAGGCTTTTACAGAATATGAAATCCGCTGTTGCTGGAATTTATGCGGAAAGCATCAGCAACTCTCGCGGTAGGAGGGGTTCAATTCATAATAAATCCGCAGGTTACGCCAATCTTCTGTTCCCTTACAGCGATTACAAATCCTGTTAAATCTTCCCTCCGCCCTGAACTCACGTCCACATTTAAGGCACTCGCGAATGAAAATTTCTTCTTGAAGATGAATTTTTTTTCTTGGTTTTGCCATTGCTTCTCCCTCAAAAAAGTAAACTCTGTACTATATTAACAATTTATAGTAATTTTGTCAAGTTTTATTTTCCTCATAAGTACTGAATCTATTTATGGATTAAAAAGCATAGCGCGGTTGTGTATTAATTTATATATTTATTCAACACCTAATCATTGTTAAAGTTATCCTTTTTTTTAATTATCCATCATTTTGTTTTTAATAGATCAAAATGATCGCATGGACAGACCAGGGCTCTTGGACTGCTTTTTTATCAATCATGCAATTTTTTCGCACCCTTGTTCTCATCCCTCACCAGATATTATTCCCATAAAATGTGGGAAAAAATCTTTGTTCTCTTAACACCGCCTTCATTTTATCTTGTATTGGCGGCACATTTTTGATATTATTTCATGTACATAACACGCCCTAATCTCCCTATTGAGGCAATAATGCAGGAGGCGATGAGGGGGCAACCATTACATCACATCAAGATATTAGGAGCTGAATATGGTGGACAGAATCGATTACAAGATTCATGGGGATGACATGCAAGTGGTCGAGGTGGAGCTCGACCCGGGTGAAGGTGTCCGTGCTGAAGCGGGCGCCATGATGTTCATGGAAGATGGCATGATAATGCAAACATCCACCGGCGGGGGAATGTTTAAGGGTTTTAAACGAATGGTAACGGGCGAGAGCTTTTTCATCACCACATTTCTTTACACCGGAAAAGGAAAGGGCCGCGTGACGTTCGGCGCTCCTTACGAAAAAAACATTGAAAGCGACATCTTTTGCAAGAGATGTGAGGGCATCACGCAAAAAGATCGCGTGTGCTATGATGAACAGACACATATAATCTGCAGCGTCTGTAAAGCGATTCTCAGCATTGCAGACGATAAAGGAGAATTCTTGAGCACATTTGCTCGAGAAAATTAGCTGCAGGCCGCGCACACTGCGCGGGAAAGGAGAAAACAATAAAATAACAAAGCCGTGGGTTTCGGGCAGGAGAATGCCCCCGCGCTGACGAGGCTTGGCCCCGACGCTCTCATTTTAGCACTTGATATTAAAAACGCAAGTGCTATTCTTTTTTTTCAGTCCCATCCTGCCAAATCCTCCCGGACGCTGCCAGTCCCCGGGAGAGAGAAGAGGATCGCCCGCCACGCCCGAAGGCGGCGACAGGGAGTGGGCGGGGCGACCGGCCTTCTTATCTGTGTCTGTGTCCCTCCTGGATGAACGTGACGGGATTCGTCCCTATGAGCCTGTACATGGCTTCATATTCCTCTCCATATAACCTGAGGCATGGGATGTGCATCGTTTCATCAAAATAATTGTATGTGGCGCATAGAACACCCATGTCATACCAAGGCACTGCGGTTATGAACTCGATGGTAATGGGTTCCGCGCCCGCGAATCTCCAGACGATGAGATAGGTGGCGAACTCGGATCGGAAGCATGGCATGAGGAAAATATTCGTAGGCAGGTCATAGAACCCGCATGCCTGATCCTGGGCCATCAATGGTGAAACGGGAAGGACCATCATGATGGCCGCGAAAAATACGATGAAGTACATCTTTTTCATGATTTTTCCTCCTTTCATGCTAGGAAAGCCGAGGTCTTATTTAATGCAATTTTTGATGCCGCCAGCATTCAATAGTGCGAGAAATGAGATCCTTTCCATGTCGATCATATTGCCATTCTTTCGATACATGATGAAGCTCGCTTTTGGGGCGCTCTGATTCCGATAATTCATCAAATCGAATGAGGAAAGGTATGTTCACGCCCTCACCGATTACCACTGCTTCCTGAGTCCGAAGAGTTGGCAGTATATTGAGCAACCCCGAGGCACTTTCGGGTAAAGTAGCCTGAACGAAATCCTGATCTTTCTTGCTGCTCAGACGCATTGCAAAAAGTGTGTTGCACTGAGATAAAATCGTTTCCGAAATTTCCGATGGTCTTTGGGTTACAAGCCCAAGTGAAATGCCGTATTTTCGGCCTTCTTTTATAATGCGAGAAATTGTGTTAAATGTAAGCGTGGAGACCATAGCATTTTCGCGAGGGATATAGCGCTGCGCCTCTTCGCAAATCAATAATACAGGCACCACTTCATAATTCCTGCTCCATAAGACAAAATCGAAAATCATCCGGCATAATAATGAAACCACGACTTCGATAATTTCCGAAGGCAAGCCGGAAAGAACAAAGATGGTAAGCGGCTTCTCATCCACAGGTATCCGGAGTATGCTAGATAGTGTCCATCCGGAAACCCCGGATTTTTGATGCGAGTTGTGATCGGTACACCTC
>CAZTAS010000033.1:0-35639 GCA_964611635.1 uncultured Thermodesulfobacteriota bacterium | reverse complement strand
GCAAAGCAAAGCTTGGACCATCAGCATAGCTGATGGTTTAGGGTATTAATTAAAACTGAATTGTTTCAAACTGTCAAGCAAAATTCTTGACCGGCACTCTGTCACCGAAAATGCACCTCCGAGAAACACAAAAACTGAGCTTTGACCGTTATCTCTTTCAAATGCAAATCAGCACTTTCTATTATAGATTGCTCCTCACTCTTTGTAGGTGTTTTAAGTGGAAGTGAGATCTGTTGCCGCCCGCCTTGGGGATGAGTTTTCTTGCCTTCCTCCTTTGATCTCTGTTTAGAACCGGGTGTATATTATCAGGCCTCAATATTCTCATCCTTTCGAATAGTTTTTCCAAAGGCTCACTCAAGTGTGAGAATCGAGGGATATGGCCTGCCCAATAACCATCAATACGCTACCAGTTCCAGTGTTCCATCCACGATCAGCCCAACTCCAGGGGCGTAAATCTTGATGTCTCTGGCACTCGGATCCAAGGGCGTTGTTTCCAACACTTTCACGCTGTCCTCAAATGTGGCTGCCGGAGTGGTCACCGTCAGACCCATTTCTACGTTCTCCCCACGATCCATTGCCACGTCCGGAGCCATTTCTTGAAAATATCTCGACCCCAGAAGGAAGGTTCCAGGCATGATAAGACCGGGCTTTGCTCCGTTTTCGCCTGCCCGCCAGGCTCCCTCGTGACTCACAATCTGTCCGTCCTCGTAGATATCCACATCCTCGCCAAGATAGAAAACACTGTTAGTATCTGTGCATATGGCGAAAAAATTCCTTGAGACCTCTGCCAAGTCCCCGTCCACGTATTCCCGTTCCTCAACGACTCGGGTCCTCACCCTTCCGATATCCTCCAGTATGATGTCCTCCGTCTCGTTAAGAACAGTTATCTCAACGCGAACCTCTTCTCTGCCTTCCTCTCCCTGCAAGATCAACTGGTACCCAGGCAACAGGACAAAATAGCGATTTGCGCCAACGGATGAAAATCTGCAATCCTCCAGATGAAAATCCGTGGTGAATTTTCTATTCTGACTTTCAGCCTGGGCAAAACGATCAGACAACCCAAGCCAAGCAACGAGCATCACCAACGAAAATACGGGCGCAGCTAATGCTCTCCGGCTGAAATTACCCTGCAGTTTCATCATTTTTGCCTCCTTCTTGGGTGCAAAGATATCCCTCTCAGCTTCTGAGCCTTCAAAAATAAGAACAGGTACCTTTTCAGAAAGTTTCGGGTACGAGTCAATTTAATGGATTATCTCTCTCGTCTCCGAGAGCTTATGGATTTGTACCGGTATTTTGGATGGTCTTTGGTATGGTGATTTTCAACACCTGTGATCCAATCAAAGGGTGGATAATTCACAATCTACCTTGATCTTTTTCACAAATACCCTTGATGATTACAGTTTGAAATCGGTGATTCTCTTCGCGTTCTTCACTAATATGAAATCCGATATGCCCCAAAGACTGCGGTTCAGAGAAAAATGAAAGGAGATACCACCATGACCATAAAAGAAGCCATCAAGCTATTCCGATACCATCAGCGATCCAGCCTCAAGCTGAGAACCCTGCAAAGCTACCATTATCTTCTCCAAAGATTTGAGGCCCAGTTTGCCGATCAGTCCTTCGATTCCCTCGGACCCGATGAGATTTACCAGTTCCTGGAGAATTTGACAGAGAACCTTTCCAGATCCACCCGACGTCTTCGATATGCCCAGCTGAAAGCATTCTATAATTTCCTCGTGGACAAGTACAATCTGAATATGAGAAACCCATGTAATGCTCCTCTGTTGCGCAAAGCCTTCAAAGCCCCCAAGCAAGTAGCCCGGAGGATTCTGGATAGGGAGACAGTGGAAGAGCTGATCTACAACACCAGGAATTTCAGAGACAGGCTGATGATTGAGCTTCTGGCCCGCTGCGGATTGAGAATCGGGGAGTCATTAAAGATCATGGTTTCGGATGTCTCTGATCGGAAGCTGGTCTTAAGACAACCCAAGTCAGGAAAGGAATCCGAGGTGGCTTTCATGCCGGAACAGATTGCCAAGCGGCTCCACGAGTATATCAAACAGAAAAACCTCTCCCCTGAAGACCGGCTGTTTCCGATTTGTTACTCCACAGCGAGGGCATTGATAAAAAAATTGGGAATGAGGCTAAACGTCGTTCTCACCCCCCATGATCTTCGGAGGTATTCAGCCACTTATGCGAGCCGGAATGGAGTGCCCTTGGAAATTGTCTCCAAAGTCATCCTCCGGCACCAGGACTTAAAGACCACTCAGGCATACCTGGGGAGAGTAACTGAGTCTGAGGCCATCCGTTGGATGGATATCCTTCATGGGAGATAGGACATATAACCTTACGGATTATCAATAGAAATCCTCAGTCTTTGGGGTATGTTCCAGTAAGTCATCACCTAACCGGCTACCCACTTTAGGGGATTTTGAAAAAGTCCCATGGCATGTTGCTTCCTGAAGTCGTTATTCTGGAGATGTTTTTTGCTATTAAAGATTTCAATTGGTAATCGACAGGGGTCTTCGCTCTTCATTCATTTGGATCTGATGCATGGTTTTGATATGCTTTTCATACCTTACTGTTTTGGAAAGCCGGATATTGGCAAGCAACTTGATAAAAGTCAAAAGCAGCCTGGAAGCACACAGTGGCTAAAAAGTTTAACAACTGGCTGGATGTCTCCTTCAGCTTCGAGCATCATTCCATTCGGGTCATGGAAAAGATGGAGAGGCGCTGCGACTAAACCATTAGAAGATAAATGACAGAAATTCGCAATCTGAGAGAAAAAAAACTAGCGGTGCAAATGGCTTCATGATAAAATTGCTTGACAAAATATAATATTCTATATATAGTATTTTTGATTTTATCTGAGAGGGCTATTTTAGAAATGACGATAATGCAAGAAAAACAACGGGAGAATAAAGCCTTTGAGATTCCTCAATCTCTGTCCCAAACTGTGGCTCGATATCTGGAGAAGGAGATCATCGAGGGAGGGCTGAAACCCAGTTTTCGTATTGTCCCTGAAGAATTGGCCAAACGTTTTAAAGTGAGCAAGTCCCCTATACGGGAGGCGCTGCTTTCTCTGGAAAAAGATGGTCTGGTCACAAGCAAACCCAGGATCGGCTTTTTTGTGACAGATATCAGACTTGAGGACATTGAGAATATCTATCCAATAAGGGCTTTCCTCAACGCTCTCATGTTCAAGACCATCATCGAGAAAGGATATGATTTTGACTTCTTGCCACATTTAGAGAAAATATTGCACAAGATGGAATCGCGCGTCAGAGAAAACGACATCAATGGATATTTTTATCTCAATGTGGATTTATATGACTTTTTTTTGAATCGTTGCCCCAATCCTCGCTTGAGAATGATATTAAACCAGTTCGGTAAGCAAGTCCACCGATTTCGGTTTATGACCATGTCTCAACCGGGCCATATCAAGGCTTCTCTAGAACGTCATAAGCGGTTGTTTAAAGCCCTTAAGGACAGGGATTTCAAGGCGGCCACCATGATTGCCGAAGAAATAATTTTTGGGGCTTTGGACGTTCTTCAAGAAACATTTAGAGAGAAAAGAGCTCTCGAGAATCCTTAGAATCTTATGCCTGAGGAGACTCAGCTATGAGGAAATCTTTAGAAGGGATTCGGGTCATCGATCTGACAACATTTATGACAGGCCCTTTTGCAACCATGATCCTGGGCGACCTCGGCGCAGAGGTCATCAAAATAGAACAGCCTGGCGAAGGTGATTCTTCTCGACATATCCCTCCTCATTTTCATGAAGGTGAGAGCCTCTATTATGTCAGTCTTAATCGGAACAAAAAAAGTGTAACTCTGAATTTGAATACTGAGAGGGGCAGGGAGATTTTTTACAGGCTGATAAAAAAGTCAGATATTGTCATTGATAACTTCCGGCCTGGAATAACCGCCAAATTACAAGTAAGTTATTATCATCTCAAACAGATCAACCCAAAGATTATCTGCTGCTCCATCACGTCCTTTGGGCCAGATGGTCCTTATGGCCGCCGTCCGGGATACGACCTCACCATTCAGGCCATGAGCGGAGCCATGAGCATGACCGGAGAAGAGGGAACCGGGCCTTTGAGACTCGGTGTACCCTTGGGCGACTTGGCAGGATCCATGTGGTCGGTCGCGGGTATACTGGCAGCCCTTCACCATAGACAAAAGACGGGCGAAGGACAGTTCATCGACATATCTCTCCTGGATTCCCTCATTTCTTTGATCACATATCCAGCACTCTATTATTCGTATAATGCTGAAGTGGCCAAGCCTCTGGGCTCCGGACACCAATCCATCGTTCCCTTTCAGGCTTTCAAGACAAAAGATTATTACTTGGCCATAGCCTGTGCCACCGAAAAGTTCTGGAGTTTGCTCTGCGAAGCTATTGAAAAGCCGGAACTTGCGTCCAATTCCAGATTTCTTACACTTGGAGACCGATTGAACCACAAGGATGAGCTGAACGCCATTCTCAGCGAGATTTTCTCTCAAAAGACAAATGCGGAGTGGGAAGAAATACTGAATAAGTCGGGGGTGCCATACGGCCCAGTCAATACGATTGACAAGGTCTTCTCCGACCCCGCGGTGAGCTATCGGAACATGTTGAAATCAATGAATCATTCAGGCAGAGAGCTGCGCTTTTTCGGAAATCCCATCAATATGTCAGCCACCCCCATTGCTTCGTACATTACTCCTCCGCGCCTTGGCGCAAACACTCAAGAAGTTCTCACTGATTTATTGGGCTATTCGCCCGAAGAAGTGGAGAAACTAAGGCAGGACGGAGTTCTCTGAGAAAAACTGGGAGGCAAAGAAAGTGTCAACCAATTCGATACAAACCAAGCAGTCGATACCCCTTCTTCCCAGTGGATGGGAAACTGTTAATGGCCGTCCTTATCTCGCGGGGACAAAATGTGGCGCGTGCGGTGCAGCCTTTTTCCCACCTCTCCGTATCTGCCCGTATTGCCTGACCGACGAAAGCGTTCAAAAGGCCAGATTGGGTAATACAGGCAGATTATATGCCTATACTATAATTCACGTGTCTTCCAAAGAGTTCAATCCCCCTTATCTCTTTGGCTATGTCATCCTTGATCCCGAAAACATCCGTATTCCAGCACTTCTTACCGGCATTGGAGACTACAATGAGCTGAAGACCGGCATGAAAATGGAGATGATCATTGAGAAGCTACGTGATGACGACCAAGGAAATGAGTTGATCACTTACAAATTCAAGCCGGTCGCTGAGAAATAAAAGAGAGGGCATGCTCATGAGAGAAGTGGCTGTAATCGGCGTGGGAATGACCAGGTTCGGGAAATTTCTTGAAACTCCCATCAAAGTATTAGGCCGGATGGCAACATGGGATGCTTTCAAGGACGCAGGGGTCAGCCCAAAGTATATCCAGATCGCATATGTAGGCAACGCCTGCCTGGGCGCCATCACCGGTCAATATATGGTGCTTGGCCAAATCATCCTTAAAGAGGTGGGCATCCGCCATATTCCGATTACGAATGTTGAGAATGCTTGCGCCAGCGGCTCTTCTGCATTTCGAGAAGCATGGATAGCAGTAGCTTCCGGGATGTACGAAATCGCCCTGGCTGTCGGGGCTGAAAAACTCTACGCAGCAGACACCCGCTTGTCCACCAAGGCGCTGGCCGGAGCCACCGAGGTGGAATACGAGGCAAATCTGGGACTGACCATGCCAGGTCATTGGGCCTTGAGGGCGAAGCGATTCATGGAGAAATACGGGACTACCCCGGAGCAGCTTGCCAAAGTGGCGGTGAAGAACCACAGAAACGGCAGCTTGAATCCCCGTTCACAATACAGAAAGCCGGTTACCGTTGAAGAAGTTCTGATTTCCCGCATGATCGCTGATCCATTGACTCTTCTGTCTTGCAACCCTCTGGGCGATGGAGCGGCGGCAGTTGTACTGGCTTCCAGAAAGGCGGCGGCAAAATATACCACAAGGCCGGTATGGGTCGCTGCATCGGCATTGACCAGTGGGTGTTATGAACTTGATCGGGAGATCTCCAGGAACCAGTTGGAAGAATTGGCTGCAGAGCAGGCCTTTAATATGGCTGGAATCGGCCCCAAGGATCTGAATCTGGCTGAAGTCCACGATTGCTTTACGATCGCTGAATTCATGCGGGTTGAAGGTTTGGGTTTGGTCCCGGAGGGTGAATATGGTAAGTGGATGGACGAGGGCTGGTCTGAGATCGGCGGCAAACTCGCCATAAACCCAAGCGGAGGTCTTCTTGCAAAAGGACACCCGGTGGGAGCCACTGGTGTAGCCCAAGTAGCTGAGGTTGTATGGCACCTTAGAGGGGAGGCTGGAGAAAGGCAGGTTCCCAGAGCAAAGGTCGGTCTTACACATTGCTCAGGTGGTGGAGTGGCCAGCGACACACCGGCATGTTGTGTACACATCCTGAAAGTTTGAAAGAACAGGCTGAGCGAGTGGAAGAAGTTTCATTTAAGTGAAGCTCCCCGCCTACAGGGCGGAGTGCTCTGCCGGATTTTCATAAATAGGACGAACAGTTTGCATCAAAAAATAACAGGATTATTAATTGCTGAATGATGAACCTAATGGAGGTCTTCTATGATTAATGAGCACGTAATTCAGATGAATGCAATGCCGCGTAATAGCATCAAAAAGTCCATGCAGGAAGGAAAGGTGGTTTTCGGGGGTTGGCTTTCCATCCCTCATCCTGTAACAGTGGAGATAATGGCCGGCGCCGGATATGACTGGCTGCTGGCGGACTTCGAACATGCTCCATTAGATATTCAAAACGGGCTGAGCATGCTCCAGGCGATGCGCTACAGCCCTGTGGTACCGCTGGCCAGGGTTCCCATGACCGATATAGGGTGGTTCAAAAGGTTGCTGGACATCGGTTTCATGGGCCTTATGGCGCCCTTAGTTCGCAACAAGGAAGACGTGCAAGCAGCTGTGCAACTGGCCAAGTATCCGCCGGAGGGAATCCGGGGAGTGGCCGGGTCGCACAGGGCCAGCGGCTATGGCGCATATGCCAAAGAGTACCTCCAGCTGTCCAACGATGAGACCATGGTCATCATCCAGATCGAAAATGCGGAAAGCGTGGACAATGTGAAAGAGATCCTTTCCGTCAAGGGAGTGGACTGCTTGTTTGTCGGGCCCATGGATCTGTCTACCGCTCTGGGAACTACGGGAGACTATCAGAATCCCAGGTATGTGAAAGCCGTCCAGCAAGTAGAGGAGGCTGCCAAGGAGGCTCGCGTTCCTTTGGGCACGGTGGTTAGAACGCATCAGGATGCCCAAAAACGAGTTGAACAGGGATACCAATTCATAGGCACCTCCAGCGACGTGCGGCTTCTTGCAAGCAGCGCGCGCAAGGATGTGGAACAGATAGATCTCATTCGAGATGCCATCAAGGGAAAAAGATGATTTCCGAATCCAAGCCAGAGGGTCGGAACGGAGGATAGGGATCATGATGGAAGCAGAAAAGATTTATCGAGTGCTCATTACGGGTCCTCCTCTTCAGGATAAGGCCATGGCAACTCTTCAAAAAAGGGCCTCTTGTCGAAGCACTCCTTTATATCCGACACTGGATCAAATCGCTGCAATGGCTGCAGAGGACCGGATAGAAGGCCTTATCGTGAGGCAGGGTGATATCACCCGTGAAGTTCTGGAAGCTTCCACGAACCTGAGGGTCATCGTAAAACATGGAGTCGGGGTTGACAACATCGATGTTGAGGCGGCTACAGAACTTGGCATTGCGGTATGTATCACGGCCAATGCCAACTTCAATTCCGTGGCAGAGCATGCGCTGGCGATGATGTTCGCCCTAGCCAAACACTTGTGTCTCTTTGACCGGCAGATTCACGGTGGATTGTGGAAAAAGGGTTCTATCCTTGGGACCGAGCTGCTTGAAAAGTGTCTGGGGATTATCGGGATAGGTCGTATTGGAAAGCGCCTGGCGGAACTGGTTCAACCGCTGAATATGACTGTCATCGGATACGATCCTTACCTGCCTGAAAATTGGTCTCATGAGAAGATCCGACGGATCGGAAGCCTGGAGGAAATTCTTCGGGAGGCGGATTTTGTCTCCATGCATTGTCCGAAAACGCCTGAAACCACTAATATTATCGGGGAAAAGGAATTCAAGATCATGAAGCCCACGGCTGTTCTCATCAACACCGCCAGGGGCGGGATCATCGATGAGTGGGCCCTGGTGAAGGCCCTGCAGGAAGGACAGATCCGGGGTGCAGCTTTGGATTGCTTTTCCATGGAGCCGCTTCCGTCCAACCATCCATTGACAACAATTCAGGACCGGCTTGTTCTGACTCCTCACGCAGCAGGGGGCACGGAAGAATCGCGCGTCAGAATGGGGGTGGATGCGGTCAGGATGCTTCTGGACCATCTTGACGGAAAGAAGCTGGCTCCTGGTGAGTTGATAAATCCTGGAGCACTTGCTCGACAGTAAACGGACAGGTTATCATGAGGAAATTGCTTCGAGTTTGACTGAGCGCGGCCGGCATCGCATCATAATGAAAGGCACCTAAATGATTGAAGATAAAAATCTTTTCGAGTTGATTGTTTCAGGTGGGTGGGTGGATCTCTCTCAACCGTTTTCTAAGGAAATGCCGCATCGTTCTGTAATTGTTCCCCCATTTGAGGTGAATCCTTCCGAAATTCCCAAGACATTTGAGACAGGTCCCGGCAGGATGAGAACATCCGCGGTGAAGCTCGGAACTCACATGGGCACGCATGTGGATGCGGAGTTTCATTTTTACGAAGGAGGCCAAAGTATCGATGCATATCCGGTTAAGCGTTTCGTCGGACCTGGGGTTGTGCTCCCAATTCTTAAGGGGCATTCCGGGCCTATCACAGCTGAAGAATTGGACCGGGCCAAACCAGGGGTGGAACGAAATGACATTCTCCTGCTGAGAACAGGTTGGGACGAGAAGTATTTCACTGAAGCGTACTTTGATCATCCTTACCTCAGCGATGATGCAGCCCGGTGGATCATAGAAAAAGGCGTCTCTATTGTGGGTATCGATACTCTCACTGTTGATCTCCCGTCCTATCGGCGGCGGCCCGAATTTAACTTTCCCGTTCACCGATCAATCCTTGGAGCCGGAATATTGATAATAGAGAATCTCGGTAATCTTAGAGCCGTAGAAGGGCGGCGTTTACTGATTGCGGCCATTCCTATCAAGCTCCAGTCCCTGGATGCCGCTCCTGCTAGAGTTGTTGGTTTTGTACCTCAATAGTTCATGATATTTCATAACTTATTGTTAAGAAAGAGGAGTGGAATGTTGAAATATCCCAAACTCTTCGAGCCTGGTAATATCGGGACGATGCGGATAAGAAATCGCATCGTAATGCCCGGAATGGCCACAAACCTGGCCGGTGATACAGGTTCAGTAACAGATGATATGATATTATATTATGCGGCTCGGGCACGAGGGGGAATCGGGCTCATCGTAGTTGAAAACGCCAATGTGGATTATCCCCAGGGAAAGGCGGGGCCTTCTCAATTGCGTGTTGATGATGACAGATTCATTCCAGGGCTTCACAACTTGGCCGAAGCAGCCCAGTTCTATGGTGCGCGCATCGCTCTTCAGATTAACCACTCTGGGGGCACCGGCAATCCCGGATTTTCTGAAGGACTATGGCCTGTTGCGCCCAGTGCCATAGAGTATGGCAGCGCTAAAAGGGTTCCCCGTGAACTGACAGTAGTTGAGATCAAAGATCTGGTGGAAAAATTCGCGGATGCGGCTGATCGTGCGCGCATGGCCGGGTTTGATGGTGTGGAAATTCATGGGGCGCACGGGTACCTCATAGCCCAGTTCATGTCGCCGTGGATGAACAAGCGAACGGATGCTTATGGCGGCAACTTTGAATGTCGAATGAGGTTTCCTATCGAAATTGTCCGGCGCGTCAGGGAAAAGGTGAGTAAGGACTATCCGGTGCTTTTTCGCATCAGTGCTGATGAATTCGTTGAGGGAGGCCGCACCCTGGAAGAATCCAAAATTGCATGCAAAATGCTTGTTGATGCTGGGGTAGATGCTATCCATGCTTCTGCAGGTACCCACCGGTTTGCAAATCGTTCTTACTGTGCGCAGCGCGAGCCCAGGTCATACCCCCAAGGGTGGAAAGTGTACCTGGCCAGCGCTATTAAAGATATAGTAAGCATCCCCGTTATCGCGGTAGGGGTTATCCGGGAACCAGCCTTTGCCGAGCGTGTCCTCGAGGATGGTAAGGCTGATTTTTTAGCAGTAGGGCGCGGCGTAATCTGTGATCCGGATTGGCCTGATAAGGCCAGAAAAGGAGAGGAAAACGCTATTCGCAAATGTATCTCCTGCGGGGAGTGTTCGGCACATCGGAATGCCAAACGTTGGCCGATTCGGTGCGCGCTGAATCCTGCCACCGGACGGGAACGACAATATTATCATTTCGGTCTAGCAGAAAGAGCAAGGCATGTACTGGTCGGAGGTGGAGGGCCAGCGGGCATGGAGGCTGCGCGGGTGGCGAGCCTAAGAGGCCACAGAGTGACGCTATGCGAAGAGGGGAAGCAGCTTGGGGGGCAAATTCTCCCGGGGATGGTGCCGTCTTTTAAAGACAAGTTACGATGGATTCCGGAATATTATGGCTACGAACTGAAGCGCCTGGGAGTGGAGATTAAATTAGGCACGAAAATGACCGAAGCAGTCGTTAAAGATCTCTCACCTGATATACTGATTTTCGCCGGAGGATCAGTACCTTTTATCCCGGAGATTCCCGGAGTGACATCTGCAACGCTGACAGCCAGGGACGTTCTATCAGGCAATCTTATCGAGGACGTCAAATCCGTGGTGATTGTCGGAGGGAACAGCCTTGGATGCGAAACCGCGGTACATTTAGCGGAAACGGGGCGCACAGTCACCATTATCGAGATGCTTCCTGACATTTCGCGAGATGAAGAACCTGTGAATCGTTTTGATTTACTGGAGCGATTGAAAGAACTTGGCGTTCAAATAATAACGAGCCTGACGGTCATGCGGATTGAAAATGGGAATGTCATTGGACATGACAGCGATTGTCAGGAAAAAGTGATCAGCGGCGACTTGATTGTATTTGCCGCCGGTTCAAGGAGTTCGTGCGATCAGGCTGCCATCTTCAAGGAACTGGTAGAAGAGGTCCATATTGTGGGGGATGCTGCCCGGCCGGGAAAAATCATCGATGCCATATGGGATGGATTCCGCGTAGCGATCCAGATCTGATTCGAAAGGGATTTGTCAGGCAATTCAATTCTGTAATAAAAAGAAGGTGGTATGGATGAAAGCGGGGATCATCGGGGTGGGCCACTGGCATAATCGCTTATATTACAATCCTCTCAAGCGCATGTCAGGAGTGGAAATAGTAGCGGTGAGCGATCAAGATCCTGAGGTTGCCAGGCAGTTCGGATCGCTACTTGGTTGCAGGGCCTACCAGCGACATGAAGAGTTATTGGAGCGGGATCGGCCTGATATTGCATTAGTTCTGGGGCGACACGTGGATATGCCTGTGGTTGCTCAATATTTGATCAGCAGGAAGGTCCCGTTCTGCGTGGAAAAGCCAGCTGGCATTTCGGCTCAAAAGGTAAGAAAGCTCGATTTACAGGCGCAACAGGCAGGGGTCATAATAGGGGTGCCTTTCGTTTATCGGCTGAGCGAGGTTGTGAAGATCATTAAGTCAGAGTCAGGAGGTGAACCATTCTCGTATCTCTCTTTCAAGTTTATCGCGGGTTCGCCGCAACGCTACATTGACAAAGGCTGCCATTGGATGCTCCGCAAGCAAGAATCGGGAGGAGGGTGCACCATCAACCTTTCGGTACATTTCTTTGACCTTTTTGCTTGCCTTACAGGAGAGCGGGCTCATAGGGTGTATGCATCAATGAATAGTCTTACCCATGGGCTGGAAGTGGAGGATTATTCTCTGGTAGTAATTACATCCCAGCGAAACATGTGCTGCTCGGTTGAAACGGGATATACTCTACCAGCCGGGTTTGGGGCGCTGGACCTTGGGTTTACATTGCGTACTGCCAATCAATACTTTATTGTCAGTAATGGAGTCATTTCAGTGATTAACAAGGAAGGATCCCAAAAGGACTATAAGGTTCCGACCACAAACGTTCCATATTATCCTTCATTTGTTGAGCATATGATCCTGTGCGTTCGAGACGGTGTCAAGCCCGTTGCCGGCCTTAAGGAAATGGCCGACGTTCTGGATATCGTTGAGGCGGCATATCGGTCGGTCCAATCCGGGCAATCGGTATCTCTGGCTTTGGAATAGCAACGAAGGGAAAACAAAAAGGTCATGCTCATTTAGGGGCAAGGACGAAAGTAACTTCAACCAAAAACCTTACAGGGAGGTGTGTGATGAAGTCAACGCGTAAAAGTTTTTTCCTTATGGGGGCGATCATCCTGTCCTTTGTGGCTATTATATCCGGGTGGAGTGTGAATGACGGATATTCCGCCCAGAAGGAGCAGCGAATTTCTCTGGCCTCCAGCACCGCCGGCGGTATCTGGTATATCCTCGGAGGGGGTATAGCGGACATAGTGACAAAAAACGTGCCATGGCTTACTGTTACTGCTGAGGTCACTGGAGGGTATGATGCTAACGTGCAATTACTTGGAACCGAACAGGTTGAAACAGGTTCTGTCTCTGCGGATATAACATATGAAGCATTCCGGGGTATTGGTAGGTATGCCGGGAAAAAATATGAAAATTTAAGAGGAATCGGTGCCGGAACGTTTACATTCCTGCAGGTCTTCACGCGTAAGGATTCCAACATTACCAAGATACAAGATTTTAAAGGTAAGCGGATAATTATAGGCCCGCCGGGAAGTATTATGAACAAACTGAGTCCGCTCCTTTTAGGCGCACACAACCTGGAAATGAACAAGGACTGGAAACCTGTTTATGTTAGCTGGAGTCAGGTAGCAGGGGCTCTTCGGGATGGCACGGCGGATGCGGGTTTGATTACAAGCACCCTGCCGGTAAGTGCCATCATGGACATAGCCACCACACACGAAGTCCGTCTTTTGCCTCTAGATGAGAAAGTATTGGACAATTTGTTGAAAGATCGCCCATATTGGACCAAGACAACAATCCCGGCCGGGATATATAAAGGCCAGGACAATGAAATTTACCCTATTTTCAAAGTTGCGTCAGCGCTTCTGACTCGCGAGGACATGACAGAAGAGACTATCTATGCCTTCACGAAAGCGTTGTATGAGAATACCAATAAACTTGCAGAAATTCATCCCAGCGGTAAAGAATGGACCCCACAGAACGCCATGCTTCTGAAGGACATCCTCCCGTTTCACCCGGGAGCAGCGAAATATTTTAAAGAAATTGGCGTTTTGAAATAAAGGAAATAGAGTATGGTGAGCCCTTACCTTGGGGGCTCACCTTTTATTATACGTGTCCATCGGGAAAGGATACAATGTTAGGGGGGATTCTGAAAAAGTTTGTTGCATCCGGTGCCGTAAATCTGATGGCGACGCTTTTCGCTATGGGGCTTTCGCTCTTTCAGCTCTATACCTCTGCTTTTGGCTTTTTTGGAGCTTTTAAACAGCGAAATATTCATCTCACCTTCGCATTAATTCTGACATTCCTTTTGTATCCCTCAAAACGTAAAAGCCTTCGCTTCATGGATGCTTTATTCATAGGGGGTGCACTGGTAGCAGGATTTTATTTCACCAAGGAATGGATGGAAATACCTATGCGAATAGCTTTACCTACCCGAACAGACATAATAATCGGTGCCATTCTCATAGTAACCTTGCTTGAAGCGACTCGTCGCACCATAGGTATTACTCTTCCTCTTCTTGGTATAATTTCGTTAGCTTACGCCTACCTGGGGCCGTATGTGCCAAGTCTTCTGACACACAGGGGTTACCCTCTTACCCGCATAGTTGCGGAACAGGTTCTGACAACCAATGGGTTGTTCGGAACACCCCTGGGGGCCTCAACAACATTTGTAGCAATATTTATCATCTTCGCCGCGTTCATGGAAAAATCAGGAATAGGCAGTTATTTCATTGAACTTGCAATTTCCCTTTTCGGATGGATTCGTGGGGGACCTGCCAAAGCGGCTGTAGTGGCCAGCGCGTTGATGGGAACGATTTCCGGAAGCGCCGTGGCTAATGTAGTCGGTACCGGCTCGTTTACAATTCCCATGATGAAAAGCGTGGGATACAGGCCGCAGTTTGCTGCTGCAGTGGAGGCGGCGGCCTCATCGGGAGGACAATTGATGCCTCCGGTCATGGGTGCTGCAGCGCTGATCATGGTGGAAATAACCGGTATCCCTTATGTGGACATCATAAAGGCTGCCTTGATCCCCGCGATTTTATTCTTCCTTGGTATCTTTATGATGGTTGACATTCAAGCTGTCAAAACAGGACTGGTGGGTATCCCCCGGGACAAGCTGCCTGATGGGCGTGCACTTCTGC
This sequence comes from uncultured Thermodesulfobacteriota bacterium, assembly GCA_964611635.1. Lineage (GTDB taxonomy): Bacteria > Desulfobacterota > JAFDED01 > JAFDED01 > JAFDED01 > JAFDED01. Next base: position 21,172 of record CAZTAS010000033.1, on the reverse strand, counting down.
GTAAACTCTACCTTTTACTTCCACTTCTGATATTGATTTATCTGATGGTGTTTGTTCGTTACACTCCAATCCGGTCTGCGCTGTGGGCTGTAGTGGGAGTTGTCGCGGTCAGTTTTTTAGACAGAGATACGCGCCTGGGACCTGGGAAAATGTTAGCTGCATTAAAAAAAGGTGCCGAGGGAGTTGTCCCTATTGCTAATGTGACTGCATGCGCCGGTATTGTGGTAGGTGTCATCATGCTTACCGGGCTGGGTAATCGTCTTTCCTCCGTCGTGATAGCCCTGGCAGCCGGTATGCTGCCTGTACTGCTGGTAATGAGCGTGGGTGCTTCGATAATGCTAGGGATGGGTCTTCCCACTTCAGCGGCATATATTATCCTGGCTATCCTGGTGGCTCCCGCCATCGTCAAAATGGGCGTCACATTGATAGCTGCGCATTTATTTATTTTGTATTTCGGAGTGTTGGCGGTGGTCACCCCACCAGTGGCGCTGGCGGCTTATAGTGCCGCAGGCCTTGCAGGCTCAGACCCGATGCGCACAGGGTTTACAGCTTGGAAGCTCTGCCTCCCCGGGTTCATCCTTCCCTTCATGTTTATATATAATCAAGAGTTATTGATGAGCGGATCATTTATTGGCATTTTGTTTACGTGTATTACGGCAGTAATAGGTATATGGGCGTTGTCAATTGGTCTCAGCAAGTACTTGTGGAAAAAAATGCATCTTTTTGTCTCAGTCATTTTCATAGCCGGAGCCTTTTTTTTAATAAAGCCGGGCCTGACAACCGACATCATAGGTAGTGCGCTGATCGGGGTCGGCCTTTTATACCAGATCCTCAGTGTTTTTAGACCTGGAATTAGGCCCTTGAACATTGCTTATTGGAGGAGATAAAAAAGCGCATTACTTTTTTGTCGGGTATTTCTATTCTTTCTTGCCTTGAACTCGAGTGAACTAATAGAGGTGTAAAATGCAAACCTTGACGATCCCCTGGGGAGCCTGGCGCAGGAATAAAAATATTCCGTTGAGCTTTCCCGAGAACTGGAAGATCATAAATGCTTCAATGGTCGATGGGAAAGACATCGGCAGGGATGAAATCAAGCGTGCTTTCTCTGATCCCATCGGTCAGGAAACCATCCGCAAACTGGCTGAAGGGAAAAAAACGGCCGCCATCGCCGTGGACGATCTGACACGGCCGACCCAGGCCTATCGCTTTTTACCATTCATTATGGATGAGCTAAAAAAAGGAGGGATCTGTGAAGATAGCATTACCATTGTTATGGCCATTGGGTGCCATCGACCCCTGATGAAATTGGACCTGGAGAAGAAACTGGGCAGGAAATTGGCCAATCAATTACGCGTATTTAACCATCACCCTTATGAAAACATCGTTGAGTTGGGCACTACTTCCAGAGGAACTCCAGTTCAAATTAACCGGTACTTCATGGAAGCTGATTTGAAAATAGGCGTTGGGTTCATCACTCCTCATCCCATGGCAGGTTTCGGAGGCGGTGGAAAGATAGTCATTCCGGGGCTGGGCAGCATAGAAACTATCGAGTCAAATCATCGCCCTGCCTTTCTCGGGAAAATTGGGGGTGCCGGGTTTTCTCAGGACATGGACAGGAATGAGCTTCGGCTTGACATGGAAGAGGGTGCCCGCATGGTGGGATTGCACGTCATCGTGAACTCTGTGGGAACTTCCGATGGGCGGACCGCGGGGGTATTCGTCGGTGATATGGTCAAGGCCCATCGCTCTGCGGTAGAATTTGCCAGGAAAGTTTATATAACTGAGGCTCCCTTTGAGGTCGACATAGGGATTTTCAACTCTTTTCCTGAAGATACGGAACTTCTCCAGGCGCAGAAAGCTCTCAACGTTTGGACCGGAAACATCAGTCGAAACATTGTCAGAGAAGGTGGAAATGTGGTCATCACCACTGCAAGCTCCGAAGGGCTGGGCTATCACTCTTTATCAGATCCGGGGATGCGCATGCACAGGCCGGTTAATAGCGGGAAAGAGGTGGCTCGTATTTTTAAAGGCCGCAAGATTATTGTTTTTTCTCCTAATTGTTCTCCTTCTGATGTTTATACGAGGTACCCCAGAAGCGTTACCATCAAGAACAGATGGGAAGATGTGCTGGACGAATTGAAAGGCGGAGAAAAAGGCCAGACTGTAGCAATATTTCCCAATGGGTCTTTGCAATTTACAAAAGCTTAGCACATATCCTTAGCCCGCAGGGCCTGATGAGAGATAGCAAGGCCCTCGAGGCCGAAACCAAACAGCGCACTTAAGCCCGTAATGGCGTGTGGAGCAGAGATACTTCCAGCATCCCCAATCCTTCGCAAAACCACCGTATGCTATCTCGTAGCCTTATCCATCTTGGAGACAGTGGCAACAAACCTTGCCCTTGGAATCGTAAAAAACATTGTGGGTTCCACAATCGGCAGTATCTAGAAATTATGGATTCTGCTAGCGCCCTGGAGTTTCCTCAGTTTTTGTCTACCATTATTTCTAACAGATGGAAATACCTTAATAAATTAAGGGAATGAATGTGGAAAGGGACTTTTTTTGGCGAAAACGAAGATTCCTGAGTTAGATTTCCTATAGAGTGAACCGAGCGTTGTGTTTCAAAGAAAAGGAGGAGCCATGAGCTCAGAAGCCAAGACTGTGGCGAATGTATAGGGCGGACGAAAAGTGCGGAGGGTGGCGGTCGAAAAGTGTAGCACCTGGCTCTAGAATTAAACCGTACCATTACGGTTTGTCAAGATGCTGTACTCATGGCGACAAAAACAATACCCACTGTATAAATCGAAAGAGAACCCACGCCTTACTGTATGGGTTTTAACCCTTGAGAGCGACAATCGCTCTTGAGTCCTTTAACAATGAATTTCTCTTTTTTTCTGCTTCAGTGTATCACCCTCCTGACAGACCCGTCCTGGGCAGGTAAAGAGCTTCGCGATTCTCATTTCCACCATCTGTTTTCTTCCTGGTGAAACCGGATTTGCGCCCAGCAAATCTTACCGGCCTCAAAGCCGAAGCGCAGTGCTTGTCAAGGGCGGCCGAAGGCCGTCTTGCCCAAAGGGCAAGATCGAAGACCCTTGACAAGGAAACGGAGCGAAGGCTCCTTCTTTTTTTCTGTTTGTCTTGTCTCAGCTTGGGATCACCAGGGCGCTCCTTTCACGAGTGGTATTTGGTTTGCTGCTCCTGGGACAGCTTTTTGGCCTGGCGCAGGCGATAGCTCTTCCCGTTGGCCTCCAGGATATGGACCCGGTGGGTGAGGCGGTCCAGCAGGGCGCCGGTGAGGCGTTTAGAGCCAAACACCTCGGTCCATTCCTCAAAGGGCAAGTTGGGTGGGAAGCACCATGAACCTTTGCCGATGTCTGCTATTTATCAGCTATTTTCGACACCCGGAAAAAGTTTCGATAGGATATTCATACATTTAATTGGACGAGGCGCATAAATTGGTGTCCTTTCAAACCATTGTATATAGTTCAATCAGTAATCGTCAATCTGTGAGTCTTGGTACATCTGAATAGTTGTAGGTGAAACAGTCATTTAGAACCTAGCCAAATATATTTGAAATTTTGTTGCTTCCACCGAAGATTGTTCCATGATTTGGTTGTTCGCCAAAATCTATTGACAGAATTATCAGGATGCTTGCAGCTTGACTATGTTAGAGGAAAATTCTCAGAATGACGCTGTAAGACAGCTAACCATACACTGTCCGTCAGGTCAGATCCAGATTTTTACAAATTAATTGATAATCTTACCCATTTCTTAATGATTAAAATAAATTAGGTTCCATTATACAGAATTTCTGCAAGAGTATAATGGTCGAGGCTTGACTTTATGCATTTTATATATGTAGATTTTAATCTTACATGACAGGTTTAGGATGCGGCAGAACACAGAAAAAATAGAAATTAGGTTTTGATATTTCCACCATGTCGCACACTGTTGAACATTACGTATGGTGTGAGGATATATTCAATTTTCTGATATAGCAAACAATCTCAACATCTTGTAAATTTATGTGATGAAACAAAGGAGAAAATGATGAATATCTTTGCCTTAAACGGAAGCCCTAACATGAAAAAGGGAATGACCCATATCCTCCTGGAAAACTTCCTGGATGGAGCTCGTGAGGCCGGAGCCGAAGTGGAGACAATATTCTTGCACGAGAAAAAAATCGATTACTGCATCAGCTGCTTCAACTGCTGGATTAAGACCCCGGGAGTATGTGTCCACAAGGATGATATGGCCGAGCTTCTGGAGAAATTAAGGCAGGCCGATTACTTCGTATTGGCTTCCCCGGTTTATGTGGACGGAATGACCGCACAGACCAAGACCTTTGTAGACCGGATGATTCCTCTCCTGGATCCGCACTTCGAGCTGGTGGAAGGTCATAGCCGCCATGTTATGAGATACGAAAAGCTTCCCAATATAGTCCTAGTCAGCGTATGCGCATATTACGAACGGGACAACTTCGATGGGCTCATAGATCATATGGATCGTATATGCCGGAACTTTCAGACCCGCTTTGTAGGAGCAGTGGTGCGGCCCGGTGGTTATATCTTGTCCATGGACAAATCTCTTCCGGAGCCGGTGAAGAAAATAAAAGAAGCGGCGCAACGGGCTGGAAAGGAACTGGTGGAGCATGGATCATTCTCTCCCCAAACCCTGGAGGAGATAGCGCAAGACTACTTTCCTAAAGAAGCCATCCTGGAGAAAGCAAACCGATCGTGGGACCGTCGTATAGAGGCGGCTAAGCAATGAGCTGTGTAGCAGCTTTCTGGGAAGCGCACAGCGATAAGACGTTTTATCCTCCATCTTATAGCCCATGCATGTATTGCCCATTTTGAGGGATTGTTTTCCATTGTTTCCATGGAGATATTTGCTTGATATTAGAGTATGCGGTGATTAATTAAAGAATATCTGTTTATTTTTATATAGGAATTGTTGGCTATTTTGTGCCTTGTGTGAATTAATTATACTTTCAGGAAGATCAAGAACTGGTGAAAAATCCACTCAAATTTGGAAGCATCGAAGTTTTTGAAGAACTTTATATGAAGCTTAATCGGCGTGAGTTCGTGCATCCGGACCCGTTGCAATTTTTATACTGCTACGATGATCTTTGTGACCGTGAAATAGTGGCACTTATTGCCTCGTCGCTCGCTTACGGCAGAGTTGCTCAGATACTGAAGAGCGTTTCGTTGGTTCTTGAATGTATGCCGTCGCCATCGCTTTTCCTGAAGCAGGCTTCGCCTTGGTCGATCCGGTGTATGTTTAAGGACTTCAAGCACCGGTTCACCACCGGCGAGGAGCTTTCCTCGATGCTTTTGGGCGTCAAATGCATCATCGAGCGATATGGTTCTCTGCATGCTTGCTTCACTGAGGGGCTTAAGGATGATGACGATACTGTCATTCCGGCGCTTTCGGCCTTTGCTCGGGAGTTGAATTTATTGGCGGATGGTCGGTGCAAAAGTTTCCTCCCTTCGCCGATTAAGGGCAGCGCATGCAAAAGGCTGCATCTTTTCTTGCGCTGGATGGTGAGACGTGATGAGGTTGACCCGGGAGGATGGGACAATGTGCCGCCATCAAAGCTGATCGTTCCGCTCGACACCCACATGCACAGGATTTGCTTTCTGCTGGGGCTGACAAAACGAAGACAAGCTGACATGCGCACCGCTGTCGAAATCACCGCTGCCTTCAGGGAAATTTCCCCCGACGACCCGGTACGGTACGACTTTGCACTGACTCGGCTGGGGATTCTTAAAAATTTGGATCTGGGAGCGTTTCTGAAAAAATGTGCTGTTTCGGATACGGTGTTGAATGCCTGAAATAATTTGCAAAGACGTCCATGTGGGGCCGGGGCGGTTCTGAACCTGAACCGATGCTTATCAGGAAAACGCGAAATCCTAAAAGCCATGCCCGGGAGTTCGAGTTCAAGTCGGAGGTAAAGTAAAGTGAAACATGAGAATAATCAACTTAGCAAAAAAAGCCTTATTGGACAGGTTGTGAAGCCTTTTGATTTACTGGACTACCAGGAAGGCTCGGTAGTGAGCAGGACGATAATTGACAAAAAGACGGGAACTGTGACCCTGTTCGCTTTTGATGTGGGGCAGGGACTTAGTGAACACACAGCGCCATTTGATGCTCTGGTTTATATTCTGGATGGCGAAGCGGAAATTGTTATTTCCGGCAAAATGTTTCGTGTGAACGCTGGAGAGATGCTCATAATGCCTGCAAATGAACCTCACGCGCTGAGGGCGGCCACAAAACAATTCAAGATGATGCTGATAATGATACGCGATTAGTAATACGAAAAGCGTAAGTTAGCAAAATTTCATTTAATTACCAGATAGGCTTATCTTGTGGCCACTCCGGATCAAAGCTTGAGAATATGGCTGCATCAAGCACGCATGGATAAATCTCACATTGCTTGCAGAGCTCCTGGAGCCCATCCAAGACAAAGCTGTAATAGTTTTCATCTGATAATGCAGAAGCGGATAGCTTTATCGGGAATCCGAACTCATTAAGCCATTTGGTTATTCTACTATCAACCGGTATCTCATATCTTGCTAGGCCCAAAGACTGTAGAAGATTTCTCGATTGCTTGGGACCGAACCCTTTGAGTTTTTCTGCGATGAAGCGCGCGGTCTCTCTTTCAAATTGAGGAGTCCGCGATGCTTGAAGAGATTGCACCTTGCTTAGAACTTTGCTCCACCCACATCCTTCCAAGAATTTAAAGTTATCACTGGCAGCCTCACCAATTTTTCTTGACCGTCTGATACCACCGAACTCGGTGATTATATTTACAACGAATGAGCGAATGTTATTTTGTCGTAAGCAAATAGTGTAATCCAAGAGAAAAGGATCTGTCCAAATAAACCTTGTGACTGGACTGCCGGGACCAGATCTTTGCTGTGTCGTAAGGAGAGAGCTGACAATACACCTCCAGATAATTTTCTTTGACACTTCCTGGATTGGTTTGTTTATATTTTTTTCAATTCGATGCTTTACAAATGAGTTATTTTTATGACGCTCGTAAAACTCATTTATCTTTTAATATCTCTATCCTCTATTTTCCAGGTAAGCTCCATTGTGAGATTTCTCTATCAACAGATTTGCAAAATTGATGGCCGACAGCGATAGAAAAAGATTCAAGGTGTAAAAACAGCTCAAAACCCCCTGTATTCTCTTATAAGAGCCTGGACTTCACCGCGAGTTTTTGAGTCTTCCATGCGGCCAACCAGTGCTTCCAATTGCTGGAAGAAATCTTCCTCCGCCATGCGCCCTGAAATAGCGGCTCCACTCTCCACGATTGGGTGCTGGGGGCGTCGATTGAGCCCCAGCCACATGATGTCGAAACGATTGTAGTGCCCCACAACGTCGTGACGGATTTTGGGGATCAGGCACTGCTCCAGATCGATATCGGCATAGACGATCTCTTCTTTATCCATTACCGGGCCGGCAAGGCATACCCCGTTGGGCCCGTGGATGGCGGTGTAGCAGTTTGGCTTGCCGCTCATAAACTCCCGATGTTCATCGGTCAGGCAGATCGTGTCCCGGATTTCTTCACTGAACGTGCTGGCCGAGGTCAGCGTGAAGACCTTGCCCTCGAAGCACATGGCCCTGGAGCGGATCTCAATCCCTTCCGTGATCTTGAAGTACGTGCGCGTGGGATTGGACGGGTAGTTGGCAACGTGGATCTGCTCCCCCTGAGCGAGCAGAGCAAATTTTGCCAGTGGGTTGGTGTTCTCGCCGCAGATGAGGGTCCCGATCCTGCCGAGGTCCGTATCGTAGACCCGAAGAGAGCTGCCGTCTCCGGCTCCCCAGCAGATTTTCTCCACCATGGTGGGCATGATCTTGCGGTGTTTTCCCAGGATACTGCCGTCGCGGTCAATGATGAGGTTTGTGTTGTAAAGGGTTCCCCAGTTGACCGGATCAATCTCGTTGATCCCCACCACAACGACGGCGTCGGCATTCCTGGCTGCCCGGCATATCTGATCTGTGGCCTCGCTGGGCACCTCCACGGCGTTTTTGACCAATCGGATATGAAGTGGATGGCCCTGGTCCACGCGCAGAAGGTGGTACCAATGGGGGTACCCCGGCACGAACACTTCGGGTAAAGCAATGAGTCGGGCACCGTTGCCGGCAGCTTCCTCAATGAGCCTGCAAACCTTCTCAACCGTTGCCTCCCGGTTAAGGTATACTGGCGCCGCGGAGACGGCGGCGGCCTTGAACTTCGTCAACTTCAGCGGCATGTTGGATCTCCTTGTTAAAATTCGTTCATTAATAATGCGAGCACTGACTGATGCAAACAAGTTTGCCTGATAATTTAAATATGAATTGATTCAGGATCAAAGTCAAGCAATATAAATTTATCATCAATCATTACTGAAAATCGGAAAATAGTCGAAAAAATATTCCCTATTCAGTGCTGAGTGTGTATATTATATGGCTGACAAAAAAAATTGTATATGCACTAGTGCCAATGGAGCAAGGTGTTAAACATCAACAGCGCTTCGCACTATCGATCTGTGCAAATCCATCTCCACTATAAGGCCTCGGAGGCATCTCAAACGAAGGAGGAATGAATATGACTCATCCGACTAACGAATTGATCCCATCGGAGCGAATTCTCATGGGCCCAGGTCCAAGCAATGTCAATCCGCGAGTGTTGAGGGCCATGGCCGCCCCGGTGATCGGCCACCTGGATCCGCAGTTCCTTGCCATCATGAATGATATCCAGATATTACTCAGGAAGTTGTTTCGCACCGACAATCAACTGACCATACCCGCTTCGGGCACTGGCAGCGCCGGAATGGAGATGTGTCTAGTCAACCTGGTGGAGGAGGGAGACCGGGCCATTGTGGTGGTCAATGGCTTTTTTGGCCAGCGCATGTGCGACATTGTGGAACGCTGTCGGGGAAGTCTTGTCCGCGTTGATGTTCCCTGGGGAAAGGTTGCCGACCCTGATGCTATTCGGAAGGAACTGAAGGAAGGCGGCGCCAAGGTGGTATGCCTTGTGCATGCAGAGACGTCAACAGGCGCCCTGCAGCCCATGGAGGAGATCGGACCCCTTGCGCATGAATATGGGGCGCTGGTAGTGTTGGACACGGTGACGTCCCTGGGAGGGCTCCCGGTCGAAGTGGACGGCTGGGGGATCGACGCATGCTATAGCGGGACCCAGAAGTGCCTGAGCTGTCCGCCCGGCCTGTCTCCCATCACATTCAGCCCCGCGGCCCGGGAGGCTTTAAGCCTCCGGAAGAGCAAAGTCCCCAGTTTGTACCTGGATCTCACCATGTTGGAAAAATACTGGGGAGCCGATCGCACCTATCATCATACGGCGCCCATTAGTATGAATTATGCCTTCCACGAAGCCCTGCGGATTATTGACGAGGAGGGTTTGGAGGCACGATGGGATCGGCATCGGAGGCATCATCTGGCTCTGGTGGCCGGGCTTGAGGCCATGGGCTTGAAGATGGTCGTGGAGCCCGCGCACAGACTCCGCTCCCTCAACACCGTCTGGATACCCGAGGGGGTGGATGACATGGCCGTGCGCAAGATGCTCCTTGAGCAGTTCAACCTGGAGATTGGCGGAGGGCTGGGCGATTTTAAAGGCCGTGTCTGGCGCATCGGGCTCATGGGCCACACGTGCAATCGCAACAATGTCCTTCTTTTGTTGGACGCCCTGGAACATTCATTGCGCCAGCAGGGGTTCGAGGTCGCGCCCGGCCAGGGCGTAAGCCACGCCCTGGAGTTGCTGGCTTGAACGTTGAGATTCCAATTATCCCGAAAAATGCAGTTAATATTCTAAAAATAGCCTCAAGACTTATAATGTGGGGCAGGCTTTCTAGCCTGCCCCACAAGATCAATAGTGATAAGGCATTACTTTAATATTAAGCGCATTGCTTGATCAGTTTAAACTGTCTCGAATTGCAAAATCTTTAGCATTTCCACCGGGACACGCTTGCTCAAGCCCATTATCTCAATCCCAACCACGTTATCATTAGCGTCATAGTCAAGAATCACTCCTGGTCTAATCTCCTCGGACTCTGCAATTGCTGATTCATCGAGCCGAAAATACAAAGCGTCGTTCTTAAGATCCACTTTTAGTCTCATGGCAACCTATTTTTTAGGTGCTCCCGGACAGTTTCAATGTCCTCGGGTTTTTCCAGATTTACCACTTGCGCATCCCCGGAGATTTTGCGAACTAGTGCCCGCAGCACTTGCCCGGGCCCTACCTCCAGGAATAGTGGGTTGTGATCCGCAAGGAATAGCCGGACGGAGTCGGACCAAAGCACCGGGCTGCAAATCTGCTCCTTCAGGAGCACTCGAACTGTCCCGGCATCACTCACATAATTCGCCGTTACATTGGCCACCACCGGGATGGACGGGTTTTGGATAGCTGCTTTCGCCAGCTCTTTTCCCATGCGGGCCTGGGCTTCGGCCATGAATCGGCTATGCCAAGCTCCGCTTACTTTGAGGGGGACCGTTCGCCTTGCACCTCGCTCCTTGGCCAGTGATATAGCCCGTTCCATTGCTTCTATCTGGCCTGAGATAATGATCTGATCCGGGGAGTTAATGTTGGCGATCTCCACCGGGCCAATCACGGATGCTTCCCGGCACACCTCCTCCAGTACCTGTCGATCCAGACCGATGATGGCGGTCATCCCACCCGGATTCTTCTCCGCTGCTTCCTGCATATAGCTACCGCGCGCTTGAACCAGGCGCATAAGTTGCTGAAAATCCATGCTTCCTGCCGCATAAAGAGCGGAGTATTCTCCCAGGCTGTGTCCAGCAGCAGCCTTTGGCCATATACCTTCCCTTATAAGCAACTCGGAGCAGACCACGTTGACCAAGGTTATAGCCGGTTGAACGTTCCTTGTCAGTGTGAGTAACTTCTCTGGACCCCTGAAGCACAAATCCTCAAAATTCATGTCCAAAAGCCAGCTTGCCTCATGGAATCGTTCCCGAACGAATCCATACGCGTCGAAAAGCGATTTTCCCATCCCAACGTATTGGGAACCTTGCCCAGGGAAAAGAAAGACAACTTTTTTCAAATTCGAATTCCTCCATTCATACAACGGGGTCATCTGTTTCATTGCCACGAGGATTCAACTATCCATTATCTTTTGTTTGTCCGGGATCAGAGCAAGGTTTTATGCACCGTTTATTCTGCAGTATCCCGAATTGGCAAAAACCCTCTTTGGAGCGTGAACGAGAAAATCCTTTATCTGTATCATGTACAAAATAATGTAAAATAGAGAAAGATTCAAGCAAATTCAGCGAATTACATGCCAAATTACATAAACTTCTTGACTTATTGTATGCATAGTAATAAAATTTAGTAAATTAAACGTCATGGTTATTCTTGAGGGGAAGGGGTTGGATGGAAATCGAAAAACTGAGTGTTCTGGAGACCAAGGTTGCGAAATTGATTGATGAGACCATTGCCTTACGAAACGAGAAACTTCGTCAAGAAAAGGCTTTTGCAGAGAAAGAAGAAGAGATCCGAAAGCTGGAGAGCAAGCTGGGGGAGATGGAAGAAGAAAGAGGTGCTGTTCGAGAAAGAATCGAAAAACTCTTGCTGAAACTTGAAAACGTATAATGCTATATGAAAATAATTTTTCTGCATTAAGATGCCGAGATGATCTCTCATTCTCCATAATGTTCATGAATATCGAGGCGGGTTCGATCATTAACTTTTCGCACCCATAACCATGAAAATCCATCTCTGTTGTTGGGCATAAATGATATTTACAAGCTTGATATATAAATAAGGGCGATAGCATATTGTCCGGATCTGTCAAAATCAAATTTCTAGGACGTGAATATAATATCAAGAGCGACAAGGATGAAGCATACATCCAGCGACTTCATAAGCACGTCGAGGAAAAGGCTGAAGAAGTTATGCGCTGCACTGGCGCTGTTAGCTCACTGGATGTAGCGGTCTTGACACTCTTGAACATTGTGGATGATTATTTCGCTCTTAGAGATAATGTTAATCAGGTTTTTGAAAGCAGGCTTCAGAGGTTGATTGATTCCATTGAGGCCTCGATGCAATGACGTTTCAATATTCACTCGCAAAACCATTAACTCAAGAGATCAAAGATAGCGCTGCGGCAAGCAACTGATAGCAGCAGATGAATAAAATTCAGCGATATATAATTTTTTTCATCTGATCCTTGTTTCCAGCTCACTTTTTCGTTTTTATATATATATTTATGGACTTATTCATTAAATAATATGCAAAAGATCATGGACTCTAGTGAGTCAGGTTGGGCTCAATCTGAGAAAGGTCGGCGTAGGATGTTTTTCATCGATTCGTGCGGACCTTGAATCGAAAGATATTCATCAATATAAAAGCGGGTTTTAAATTGCATATATTTGGGTGGGTTTCCTGTAGAATACCATGGTGGATCAGGACATCTTTCATATGGAGCTGCCATGGCGATCGATTGAACGACATTCCTCGAAAGAGTTATTTGCGAACCTTTTTGATTTTGAGGGAAATTTCTCAAATTACAAAACGTAGGTTCGCTAACTGCTATAAGGGATAACGAGGATAAGAGTGCCGTATGCAACCAGGGCTTGCCCGAATCACACCCTCTTTTAGCAGACCTTTCTTATTCTTCATTATTTTGCCGTTATTAATGGTTGAAAGATCTTCTGCTCCGACCTGATTCTCCTCTGTGTTTCATGATATTCTTTATCCCCGGAGAAATAAACTTTTTTACCAAGGGCTCTGGGGAAAAAGTGGGTGAGAGCATCTGTTTCCATCTGCTTGGGACTGATTGTGACTCACTAAAAGGAGGTTAGGGATTGAACATCACAATTTTTCTGGCCATCTTTTTCCCCACTTTAATTCTGGGAATTGCTTTTGGTTATTTTGTCCATCACAGGATCATTGATAAAAAGGTCAAGGTGGCACGAGAGGAAGCCAGCTCCATCCTCGAAAGTGCCACAAAAGAAGCGGAATCGATTCGAAAAGAAGCGGTTCTTCATGCCAAAGAAGAGCTTTATCGGGTGCGAACGGAGCTCGAAAACGAGTTTAAAGAGCGGCGAGCCGACCTTCATAGCTTGGAAAAACGTCTGATACAGAAAGAGGAGAATCTCGATAATAAAATTAATGCGCTGGAGCGCCGGGAAGAGGAGCTGAATAAAGTGGACAAGTCCTTGACCCAGCGAACCCTGGACATTGAGGCCAAAGAAAAAGAAATGGATCTCCTCTTAAAGCAACAACATGCTGAATTGGAGCGCATTGCCGGGATTTCAGCCGAGGAAGCCAAGCAAATGCTGATGAAGTCAATGGAAAATGAAGCACGCTATGAAGCCTCCAAAATGATCAAGCGTATTGAAGAAGAGGCACGCGGTATTTCAGATAAAAAATCCAAGGAAATAATTGCAACGGCCATTCAACGCTATTCCGCTGAGTATGTCGCCGAACGAACAGTTTCGGTGGTGAATCTGCCGAACGAAGAAATGAAAGGGCGGATAATCGGCCGGGAAGGAAGGAATATCCGTGCCATCGAGGCTGTCACAGGTATCGACCTGATCATCGATGATACGCCGGAAGCGGTGATCATCTCCAGCTTCGACCCCATTCGGAGAGAAGTGGCCCGGATTGCGCTGGAGAGGCTTATAACTGATGGCCGGATTCATCCTGCCCGGATCGAGGAGATCGTAGAAAAGGTCAACCATGAGATGGAGCAGGCCATTATTGAGGCAGGCGAACAGGCAACCTTTGACGTGGGAGTGCATGGCATCCATCCAGAGCTTATCAAGCTCCTTGGTCGGTTGAAATTTCGGACCAGCTATGCGCAGAATGTTTTCCATCATTCCATGGAAGTGGCTTTCATATGCGGCATCATGGCGGCAGAACTGGGGATTAATGTCAAGCTGGCCAAAAGGGCGGGGCTCCTCCATGACATCGGAAAGGCTGTGGATCACGAGGTGGAAGGAGCCCATGCCGCAATTGGAGCAGATTTGGTCCGTAAATACGGCGAATCACCCATCGTGGTCAATGCCATCGGCAATCATCATCACGTGGAAGGCAACTTTAATATGATGGCTGTCCTGGTTTCCGCTGCTGATTCTTTATCCGCTGCCCGCCCTGGAGCGCGTCGGGAGATGTTTGAGACATATGTCAAGCGTCTTGAAGATCTAGAATGCATAGCAAACTCATTTATTGGGGTGAACAAATCGTATGCAATCCAGGCTGGTCGCGAGATCCGGATTATGGTTGAGAACGATAAGATCTCCGATGAGCAGGCCGTTGTGCTATGCAAAGATATTACCCGGAAGATAGAATCCGAGCTAAGCTACCCTGGTCAAATCAAAGTGGTCATCGTCCGGGAGATGCGAGCGGTAGACTACGCCAAGTAGCCTGGAATACCAGCTCACTGAGATCGAAGCGTTGCGAAATCCCAAATGTACCTTTTTGCCCCGCGCACCGAGATGATTGCACACACAATTCCTGGTTCGTGAGACTTTTAAACCCAAAAAATGCAGTTAGTTGATCAAAATAGCCACAACTCCTCATGGAAAATTAATGTGGCATGGGCATCTTGCCCATGATTGACACGGACTGGAAGCCCGTGCCACGCAATTAGAAAGTGATTGCTTATATCCTGCGTATATTGGCAGAAATAATGTGTTTTCCGTGTTTTTTAATCTTCTACTGCAAAATCCGGGTTAAATGAAACCACTTCAAACCCTTCACCACGGAACTGAATGTTCATTGTCGGGGTGATCGAAAAAGAGGAATAAAATCAGCTTAGGAGCTATTGGTAAGATATCATGTACCTGTTATTTATCGGGGATATTGTTGGAAAGTCCGGACGCCGAGCCGTGCGGGAGCACATAGATGGGCTGGTGGAGCGCTTCCAGGTAGATTTGGTGGTGGCCAACGGTGAAAACGTTGCCGATGGGGTGGGCCTGACCCCAGAGATTTGCGATGAGCTGCTCGGCTTTATGGATGTCATTACGACCGGAAACCACATATGGGCCCGCAAGGAGATTATCCCATATATCGCTGAAACCCCGCGATTGCTCCGGCCGATGAATTTCCCGGAAGGGGTGCCAGGGAAAGGCTGGGTGCTGGTGGAAACTGGTGCCGGTATCCCTGTTGTGGTGGTCAATCTAACGGGTCGGGTTTTCATGGATTCTGTGGATTGCCCTTTTCGGACCATCGAGCGCAGCCTTGAGGAATTTTCATTGCTTGCGCCGAATATCCTGGTTGATTTCCATGCTGAAGCAACCAGCGAAAAACAAGCCATGGGTTGGTTTCTTGACGGAAAGGTTTCGGCAATGGTGGGGACTCACACGCATATCCCCACCGCTGACGAACGGTTACTTCATAATGGGACGGCCTATATAACCGACGTGGGGATGACAGGAGCCCGGGATTCGGTAATCGGCATGAAAAAAGAGCTAGCGCTTCAGCGTTTCCTGACCCAGATGCCGATCCGTTTTGAGGCAGCTCGGAAAGAGGTCCGAATAAACGCGGTGTTGATCGGTATCGATGGGGAGACCGGCAGAGCGACTGACATCAAGAGGATCCAGCTCGACGTGAGCTGATAATCGCCCCAAGGCATTTATTTGCAAAATATTATAGCACAATATGCTCTGTCAATTAAGTAGGGTCGTGAATATAACGCCCCTACTTTGGTATCAAATAAGCAGCGGCGCTAACACCAGGGAAACGACTGACATAAGCTTGATCAGGATGTTCATCGATGGACCTGAGGTATCTTTGAAGGGGTCTCCAACGGTGTCGCCCACCACAGCAGCCTTGTGAGGTTCAGAACCCTTGCCGCCGAGGTTGCCTCTCTCGATGTATTTTTTCCCGTTGTCCCAGGCGGCACCACCGTTGGCCATAAACAGGGCAAGGAAAACACCAGTCAAAGTTGCTCCGGCCAGCATGCCCCCGAGAGACTCTTTGCCAAATGTGAACCCCACAACGGGAGGGGCCAGAACCGCCAGAAGTCCGGGAGCGATCATTTCGCGCAGGGCTGCACGGGTACTGATTTCCACGCAGCGCGATGGATCGGGCTTGCCTGTCCCTTCCATAAGGCCGGGGATCTCCCGGAATTGCCTTCGGATCTCCTCCACCATTTTGTGAGCTGCCTTTCCCACACTGGTCATTGTAAAAGCCGCTATCATGAAGGGAATGCACCCACCCAGGAACAATCCCACCACCGTAGTTGACTTGGTCAGATCGATACTCTCTAGCTTCACTGCTGTGCTGTAAGCTGCAAAAAGCGACAGCGCCGTCAGGGCGGCAGAGCCAATGGCGAACCCTTTGCCCAGAGCAGCGGTGGTGTTGCCCAAGGCATCCAGGCCGTCGGTAATGGCACGGACTTCCGATCCCAGTTTTCCCATCTCCGCAATGCCACCTGCATTGTCAGCCACGGGGCCGTATGCATCCACGGACATGGTGACACCCACGGTAGCCAGCATACCAACCGCGCTGAACCCGATGCCAAACAGTCCCGCAAACTTGGACGCCATCCATGTTGCAAAGGCGATGATGAGCACCGGTGCCACAGAGCTGCGCAGGCCCACTGCAAGGCCGGTGATGATGTTCGTGGCAGGGCCGGTAACGGAGGCGTTGGCCACCTCGATAATAGGTTTTCCGGACGTATAATACTCCGTTACCAGGCCGATGCAAATACCCGCAAGCGTCCCGACAAGCAGGGCCGTAAAAGCTCGTCCCCCCGTAATACTTCCCTTGAGGCCGATATTCGTGCAGACCAAATAGGCGAAAACAAGGAAAATCCCTGCCGCAATAAAAGTAGAATAGCGCAGTGCAGCCTGGGGGCTCATCTTCTCAAGGATTTTGATGGAAAAAACGCCCACCAGTGAGCTGATCAGGCCAACCATGATAATGATCACAGGCAGTGACATAAATTCCAACCTGGATTGAGCACAAGCGGCAGATGTGGCGCCGATGGCAATGGTGGCAACCACGGAGCCCACATAGGATTCGAAAATGTCGGCCCCCATCCCTGCTACGTCGCCAACATTATCGCCCACGTTATCTGCGATGACACCGGGGTTGCGTGGATCATCCTCTGGGATGCCTGCTTCCAGCTTCCCCACCAAGTCGGAGCCAACGTCCGCCGATTTGGTGTAAATGCCGCCGCCGACACGGGCAAATAATGCGATGGAGGATGCTCCCATGGCGTAACCGTTGATATAGGAAGCCTGGATGAAGCCCTGCTTATATAGTATTATCAGGATGCCCAGGCCAAGAAGACCCAAGCTTGCCACCGAAAGCCCCATGACCGAGCCACCAAAGAAAGAGATGCTCAGCGCCTTGGATTGCCCGTGCTCATGAGCAGCCCAGGCAGTGCGAACATTGGCCCTTGTGGCAGCGGTCATCCCTATGTAGCCGGCAAGGGCAGACGATAGTGCACCCCCCAAGAAAGCCAGAGCCGTCTGATAATTGATCCCAGCCGCCAGGAGGATAAATACCACAGCGATGAAAAAGACCAAAATGGAATATTCTCGTCGAAGAAAGACCATGGCGCCGTCATGGATCTGATGCGCGAGGTCCCGTGTCAGTTCATTTCCGTCAGGCTGTTTTTTTATATACAGATAGATCAGCAGCGCGCTTAACAAACCCAAGATCCCAATAATTGGTGCCAATCCGCTAAGAGTTTCCACCATCGCAAAACCTCCTCTGTCTGCAAATCAACGTGATGAAATAATCAAGCAACTCAGTTATTCCACATCAGTTCCATTTGAATTCAAATTCGGAGTATTAAACCGATTCATTGCGGATTCTATTCCCTCTTCGATAACCGCTCCCACCGCCTCGCATCCACTGCGGATAATTGGTCCCAGCTGCCGGCGTTCCTCTGCGCTAAAGGGCTGAAGTAAAAAAATTTCAGGTGGCTGTTCCACGGGTCTTCCGATACCTATTTTAACCCGAATAAAATTGTCAGTCCCAAGAATCTCCATGATAGATTTGATGCCGCGGTGTCCTCCATGGCCTCCTCGAGGGCGGATTCGGATTTTGCCGAAGGGAAGATCCATGTCATCGTGTATGACGATAAGGGAGGAGATCTTCTCTTTTAGATGCTTCACCCATTGACCCACTGCAATACCGCTCAGATTCATGTATGTGGATGGCCGAACCAGAATAACCTCCTTGTAATCAATCCTGCAACAGCCGAAGCGCGAATGAAATTTTCTCTGATTCATGGGTGCTCCATGGACGTCGGCCAGCGCCTTTATCACCATGAAGCCGAGATTGTGGCGCGTGCCGCGGTATTGTGCTCCGGGGTTGCCCAAACCCGTTACCAGCGTGATATTATTAACTTGCAGGTTGAATCACTCTCCGATGGTTGAATTAGAGCCATAAGGCAATTATTATTCAGCATCTTTCTGAATTTTATCCGTTGAGTTCTCCACCTCCTCAACATCCTCAGCACGGGGAGTTACCTCCTCCTCCTTAGGAGCCATTATGGTAACCAGGGTCAAGTCCGGGTCATCCACTACCTTAATCCCCTCGCCCAGCCGTAAATCCAGAACGTGGATAGATTGGCCGAAATCCATATCACTGACGTCAACCTCAATGAATTGGGGGATCATGTTGGGCAAGCATTCTATGGATATCTCCCGCCGTACTTCTTCTAGAATCCCCCCAAGCTCGACCGCCTTGGCTTTTCCAGTAAATTGAAGGGGCACATTCACCACAATGGGTCGATTGACGCTGATTTCGTACAGGTCAGCGTGAAGCCAGGTCCGGCGCACCGGATGAACTTGCCAATCCTTGAGAATGGCCATCTTCTGGGATTGGCTTTGATCCTTGGAATTGATGAAATTGAGCTCAATTACCGTATTGGCCCCTTTGGGGGAGGAAAGGATTTTTTCAAGATCTCGCGAATCGATGCTCAGGAGTACCGGGGGAGTATCCGGGCCGTAAAAGATGGCTGGAGTGCGCCCCTTTTCCCGAATCTTTCGACATGAGCTTTTACCCGGTTTTTCCCGGATTTCCGCCACGATTGTTGCTGCTTCCATGAGTAAAAAACCTCTCTTTATTTAATGGGTCCGCATGATCACCCCTGCGGGGTTTTTATTAAATCATCTTTATCCATTTATAACGTCCCGCTTGCTTACGAGTTTCGAAGTATTCGGGTGAGCAAAGTGGATCGCATAAATGCTATTGGACGATTGGGATGCGATGCTTGCAAACATCCGCAAAATCCCCAATGTTGAAAGTAATAATAAAATCGATCTTTATATTCACTTTTGATAATATGTTTCTAATCACCCGATCTGCTAGACTCAAAGGTCTGTAATGTTCTTTCGATCTTTCAACTTCAGAAAAGCACTCATCAAGTGCATCATGCCGAAATTCTCGATCATCAAGCAAAACAAGTCGTTGTTGAGATCTAAGAATTTCCCAGTCCTTGTTGAAAATAGTCATCCTCCTCCTGTTTCGTGCCATTCTTGTGGAAATGGTTTCGTATAGAATTGGCCAAGGAACCAATAGCTGATGTGGCGTATCATCAAAATAGGTTGTGAAGTGATTTTTCGCTTGAGAATGATGTGTGTCCGATTCATCGTATAGAGCAATCAGGAAACCTGAATCAACACAAATAGTATTCATACCTCTTCCTCACTCTCAATTAATCTCTCTGCGTAACCAGACCAGGGAGCATCCTTTCTTCTGCCAAATATAAATTTCCCTCCCTGTTTCATGTTGATAATATAAACCCTACCTTTTTTATCCAATAATTTGGAAAGTTCCTGTATTATCTGTTCACGAGTTTTGTCTGTAACAAATGTGGCCACACTATTGCCACATTCTTTAGCACCCATATTATCAAGCCATTCGTAAAGCTCTTCGTAATTTCCTCGCAGACCGAGGTCGAATGAAAGCCAGTATCTCAAAATACCTCCTCCTCTATGCAGGATGTTGCCGCACTTGCCTAACACATGGTTGTGTGAATGCGCGATTAATCCCCTTTATACGAATGTCCGCAAGGCGATGTTGATATAAATATGCATACCCATACAGCATATCAATTGCTCACACGAACAAAGAGCTTACCGATCCCTCATTGTGGATGCTGTTGATGGCCTTGGCAAGAAGTGGTGCGACCGAAAGGACAACGATTTTCTTGCAGGTCTGAGCTTCCTTGCTGAGGGGTATAGTGTTAGTCACAACAACGCGTTCAATGGGCGAATTTTCGATGCGCTTTATGGCCGGACCGGAAAGCACGGGATGCGTGCAGCAAGCCAGCACCCGGCGTGCGCCGTTGTCAAGAAGAGCTTTGGCGGATTCAGTTATGGTTCCAGCGGTGTCGATGATGTCGTCCAGAATCACCACATTTCGATCTTTGACATGGCCAATGATATTCATGGCCTGAGCCTCATTGGGTGTCTCCCGACGCTTATCGATAATAGCCATCTCCACTTTTAGACGTTTGGCGAAAGCCCTGGTGCGCTCAACGCCTCCCGCGTCAGGTGAGACCATAATTAAATTGTCTGCCCATTCTTTCCGTATATATTCCAGAAGCACGGGCGTTGCGAATAGATGGTCTACCGGGATGTTGAAAAAACCCTGAATCTGGCCGGCATGCAGATCAATGAAAAGCATGCGGTTGGCGCCCGCCGTGGTAATAAGATCGGCCATCAGCTTGGCAGAAATAGGGACGCGTGGGGATACTTTCCTGTCCTGGCGGGCATAGCCGTAATACGGGACAACAGCAGTGATGCGAGCAGCTGATGCACGCTTCAGAGCATCAATCATGATCAGTAGTTCTATTATGTTGTCATTCACCGGTGGACAGGTGGGCTGGATCACAAAGACATCCATTCCCCTGACGCTCTCGCGGATTTCCACGAATATTTCCCCGTCGCTAAACGAGCGGATTACAAGCTTCCCAAGGGTTATGTTTTGCGCGTCGCAAATCTCTTGCGCCATTGGTATATTGGCTTTTCCAGTAAATATCCGTAATGTCCCTCCCATCGATTCCTTGCTCCCTATTGCTGTGGTTTTGCTATTTTTTTAGGCATTAATTAGAGACTGGACTCTGCAACAAATGAAAATCCATCTCTACAACTAATCTTCCACAGCGATTTATAAGGAAAGTTCCGAAAGTCGCTTCGGCAGTACTTTCTCTTTTAATGTGATGATGGCTGGGGTGGGAGGATT
>CAZTAS010000032.1:0-36471 GCA_964611635.1 uncultured Thermodesulfobacteriota bacterium | reverse complement strand
AGAAAAAGGAAATGGGAAAAAGGTGTATTATCTATTAAATGACGTTATAGGGTTATTTTAGAATATAAATCTTTTAAGAATATCCCTTTACTTAATTTTCAAAGGCCCATTTCTATTTTAAGTATTTTCCTCTTGACAAACACCCCATTTCATACAGTAAAATCTTAGGCAAAATGTAAATTTGACAAATCCGGCTTTTATAATGGACAATTTGCTACATTAATTGCAATTTTAACTGCGAAACTTTAGTATATTATTATTGGCGCTGTCGTTTAGCAAGTATTCTCCCAACCGATGGAGAGCTCGCAGGTTGTGCACACTTTCTTCCAACATTGGGACGCGGACGGTGAGGAGATGCAATGGAAGTTGTTGCTGTAAGGCCTGGATGCTGGCAGAATCAATTTCCGCCAGCCGACGATGCCACAGATAATTTTGCTGCAGTTTTTCTAACAATTTCTTTAAATCTTTTACATCGGGGGTTTTCTGGGCGTTGTTGTGCACCATAAAATCACGCAGTTCCTCCACGCCTGGAATATCCTCAGAAGCTTCCGGATGATTATCGATCATCCGCACTTGGTTGAAAACCACGCATGACAGGGGAATGCCCTCTTCCAGAAGGCGCTGACAGAAGAATTGATTTTCCGGGATGTCGGACCGATCCGGCACGGTTGCCAGGATGAATGCTGTGGAAGCGCTGCCCAGAAGATTCCGAACCCGGGCGGCCCTTTCTTTGAAGCCCTGGTACATGCCCAAGAAATTACCAAAAAACTCGGCCAGGTCTCCCAGTACATGAATCCCTGTGAATCGCTCCAGCATGCCCAGATGAAACTCCGCTCCTTTCTCCAAGATTTTCAGTGGGAAACGGCTGAGTGCGATCGTGGGTTTCAGGAACCATCGGAAGACCGACTCATCCAGGAAATCCAGCATGCGTTTCGGTGCATCCAGGAAATCCAGTGCATGGCGTGTCGGAGGAGTGTCCAGCACTAGGAGTTCGTATTCACCGGACTGGTGAAATTCCAAAAGTTTCTCCATGGCCATGTATTCGTGGGAACCGGCCATGAAACCAGCCATGTGGTCATAGATGGGGTTGGCGAGGATACGGGCTGATATGGCCGGGGAGGGAGCCGTTCGCTCGATGATTCGGTCGAAGGTGCGCCGCGTATCCAGCATGACAGCGTAAAGGGAGCTGGCCGGATGCAATCCGGCCCGAGCGAAAACGGAGGAGGGAATCAGTCGAGCCCAATCATCAAGCTTCCGCAGACCCATGGCTTGAGCCAGACGGCGGGCCGGATCAACGGTTAACACGAGAGAGCGTCTCCCCTCCATGGCCCCCATGAGTGCCAAAGCGGAAGAAAGAGTTGTTTTGCCCACTCCTCCGCTACCGCATATAACGATAATGTGTTTGTTGTGGAGAAGGCTTCTCATAAACTTTTCCAAATGTAATCCGCGATGGCTCGTACGCGCTCGATTTTCATGTGGCCATCCAGCACAAAGGGTATCTTGATCAAATGCGAGGAGGTGTTCCGGCGAAGACGGGCCAGTTGCCGCTTGGCATTTTCCGCCTGCCGATATGCCAGGCTGGCATAATGGATCCAGATTTCCAGAGTCTTATGCCCGTTTGAAGGGGTACGAGAAAGGAAAGCACCATTTAAGATTTTGAACTCTTTGAGGCTGAAGACCTGAGAAGGAACGGCATTGGCAATCACGGGGCCGGTGGAGATGTTAAGTTTTGTGTGCGAGGCTTTTAGAATCTCCTCAGCCTCAACTATGGCCAACTCTTCCGGCTGTGTGACAACACAAAGTGCTGTCTGCGCGGGATCCTCCAGTAAAGCAGCGATGGCACGGGAATGCTTTTGAATGGGTCCCACCCGTGCGATGCGGGCCACTCGGGACGGCGTCTGAAGCATGAAAGTGGCCTGTGCCGATGAGGGGCCGTCAAAGATGATCACATCATATTTCCGGCGATGGGTGCCTGGCTCTATTTCGCGGGTCAATTCATACACCTTTCCCATGCACATGAGGTCGTTAAGCCCGGGGATAAAGTGGAGGAATCCCCGCATGATGGGATTCTCGAAAAGCTTTCTGTACACGGTCTCCAGGCGGACTTGGCTGAGCATATACTCTCTGAAGGCAAGTCGGGGGTCAAGGTTCAGGCCATGAATGCCTGAAGTCAAGACGCCCCCATCGTAACCTACCTGTGGCACGCCAAAGATTCTTGACATCTGCTCAACGGGAGCCCATTCCACCACCAGTATCCGTAGGCCCATACGGGCAGCCACCATGGCAAGGCTCGCCGCTAAAGTGGATCTTCCCACCCCGCCCTTACCCGTGATGATGATCAACCTGTAAGACAGTAAAGACTTAATCTGTTCCACTTTTCCTTCCGTTTGTTCACTCGCGATCTTTCATTGAAAAGTTCGGCTCGATACGGCTCGCCGAAGCCGGTCGGATAGGACGTCAATCCCAGCATTTTTGATTCGTGGAATAATGATAAGACAATCGCGCAGTGAGCACGCTCAAAAAATGCATTTGGTTTAACTGCTCCAGATCTTCCTTTTTTATTTATTTTTTTGTAATACTTTAGCTCTTTGAAAGAAGAATGATATCGATAGCTCGGCGTATTATGCTGAGGATCAAATATCCATATATCCCAGAAAGTGCTCAAAACATAGTAGCTAAGAAAATCTTTCAAAATCGCAGTGGAAAGAGCTGTTGGCCGGTGCACGGCACAACGTTTGGATCTCTTGAGCCTGAACTGCGCGTGTTCATCCAGTTGCGCTAATTTCTCGTTCTGGAGCTCTCTCATGCTGGGATTGACGGAACCCCTGTGCAAATTTCCAAGAACGCGCGGGAGGCGTGGTATCTGCCATATTCAGTACCATGAGATCAAACGCCGCTTTCAGATCCATGTCAATAAGGATATCAAACACTTGCCCATCTCCATAAGAGACATCCGCTCGGATAATGGCTGGCAAAAAGGGTTAATGCAGAGCAAGCTATAGTGCTGAAAACTGAGCGGATTGCCTTCCTTAGACTAAAGCAGGCCCAGGAAGCTCATCAACTGCGACACCTTTTTTGCCACGTTATTGAGGAAGAGTTTAGCTCCATACCGCTCTCGGCGTCCACTCAAGCCATGCCTTTGGCTTCATGCATACGTTCTCACAACCCTAGGCTGCTGCGGTATCCCGAGAAACCACACTCCTGAAGGTCACATGATCGCGCATTGCAACTCGTTCCCCTTCAAAAGACGTTTCTGACATGAACCATCCCGCTGGACCTATTCAAGTCTAAAATAGCCGAAAACGTCCAAAATGTAAAGTCATATGATTTAATGTGGGCAACTCAGGAAGATTAATAAAAAGTAAAAAAAGGCAATCATGCGCAAAACCAAAAGTTTGATCGACGGCAATCACCAACTCCTGGGCGTAAAGGAGTTGATGGACAGGATTTTGGCGGAAGCGGATTCCATCCCGGGAGAAATCCGCCAAATGATCATCAAGACACGGGATGCAGCATGGAACGCGTTTGTGGAGGAGCAGGAACGTGCCCATTCAAACATCAACGAGCTTTCAAAGCACATGGAGAAGGAGGCATAGCATGAATCTTTCAAGAATGGACAACTTTACTGATTACTCGCCGGGATTGAAAAGAGCCGTGGTGAAATTCACAGGCGGGAGGAGAGCCCCACAGGAGGTTCTGGTCTGTCCTGACACCATTGTGGCAGACCTTCTGATGGACATCGGGTTCAGCACCACAGGGTTTCTCCTCAGCAAGGGGACAGGAGATACCGTCTTTGGAAAGGACGAAACCCTGTATCCCAGAATCGGTGATGGTGATGTTATCTATTGCACGGCAAACGTTGACGCCGGACAGTGACGATTTCACCAGGAGTATCTTTCCCAGGAAGGTGCTTCTCAAAAAGAGGGATTGCACATGGATTTAGCAGATTTGCTTGTAAAAAGATTTCAGCAAGAGTCACTCCCGCGCATGCCGTTTCCACCTCATATCCAAAAAGCCATAAGCATAGAAAATATGCCCTTGCATAAAAAACGTGGATGGGTCCAGCACGACAACTCTATACTGGTTACTACCGGACCCAGTACGGAGCATTCAAGGGCGAAATCGTGAGGAGGGGCGACACATTCGACGTGTATATCATAGAGCCACCGTTGGAAGAGCTCAAGAAACACCACAAAAAATCCTGCATCCATCGGGTAGAGAACAACACCGTGAAAGTCCATCTGGAGGTACCGCCGCAGGACGGCGACGTTGGAGCGATCATCCTGTACATTGAGGGGCTTATCATTGAAAGCTTTCGGAAACAATGAAAGGAGCATCACCATGGCACGATTTTCCATAAGGCAGAGGATGGCTGGGAAGAAAAGATTATGGAAGGGGCCTCCTTCATTATTGATGTGGGGAAAGGGCGGGAAGCCCTTTTGACTCTCATCGCTCATCTCACCTAGATGAAAAGCGGGGCAGAAGAGCCAGACAAAAAGCTGGGGTTCCAGATTTCCTCCCTCTTCCTCAAAGAGTGCTGGGAGTATCTGGTCCGGGACTCCGGAAAGAACGAGCGGCTCCACCTGGTTACCGGGACAATCACGGAAGAAGGTGTGAGGGTCCTGAGCAGGATGGAGACCGTGAAGTACGGAAGACAGAGTGCAGCCTATGTCTGTGCCGATGGGGTGGATGCCCATCAGAAGATCATTTCTCTGGCAGAAGAGCATGGCCATCTCGTCCTTGGAATGTTCCACTCCCATATGTCCAGAGGTCCTGGATCCACATCTCCGTCGTCTATCGATCGGGCCTTCCTGGAGAGGATGGCACAGCTGGAATGCGATTGCCTGGGCGGGATCTTTTCACTGGATGGCTTTATGAGCTTTTACACGCTGCAGAAGGAGTTTGACATTGAGGTTTACGGGAAGGGAGTGAAGAAGGTCGACGAGAACCCTTTTCAGAAAATCTTCCACATCATGAAAGAGGAACATGCCAATGGAACCACAATAATTCAAAACGAAACCGGTGCAGAAGGAAAAGTGGGATGAGCTCAATTTCAGCCAGGAAAAGATTTCCGGCTTCGCTCTGCACATCTATCAAACCCTCAGGGTGCTCTTGGTTGGTGCCGGCGCCATCGGAACTCACGTTGCCCTGGCGCTGGTTAGAAAAGGGATTGGATACTTGACATCTATGATGGCGACGTTGTGGAGCTGAAGAACCTGCCGCGCCAGCTTGTCTCCATCGAAGACGAGGGGAAGAACAAGGCAATAAGTCTTGCAAGGATGCTCTCGAAACAAGGGAGTCTTTGATCTTATTTGGTAGCCCCAAGGGGAATTGAACCCCTGTCTTCGGCGTGAGAGGCCGATGTCCTCACCTCTAGACGATGGGGCCTAAAAAATTGGCTGGGGGACTAGGATTCGAACCTAGGTAGGCGGATCCAGAGTCCGCAGTCCTGCCACTAGACGATCCCCCACTGGCTTTGTAAAAACATTTTTTTAATATCCTAAATCAAAATATAAGTCAAGGATAAATGTCCACAACCACTTATGAACTTTGTTTCAAGATTGTGGTGGACCGGGAGTTTTATCTTGTCTTTGTTCTTTTTCCCGGATAAGCTCCAGGGCTTTCTCGATGCGGCGGAAGACCTCTTCCCTGCCTATGACCTCCATCATTTCAAAAAGACCGGGGCTTACCGCGCTACCTGTCAGGGCCACTCGAACGGGCTGGGCCAATTCCACCAGTTTGAGTCCTCTTCGGTCAGCCGTGTCCCTGAAAATCCGCTCCATCCTCTCAGGGTCAAAATGAGGCATTTCGCGCAATCCTCGGACAACCTCTTCCAAAGCAGGAAGAACGCCGGGTTTGAAATATTTTTCAACTGCTTTGGGATCGTATTCCACGTCCTGTTTGAAATAAAAGCTCCCCATGCTCACCAGATCCATAAGGGTCTTGCCCTTCTCCCTGAGGGTAGCCGCTGCTGCCTGGAGGTAAGCCTCCCTCACATCCTGGAATCCCCGGGCTTCAAGGATGGGACGAATTAGCTTCGCAAGAGATTGAGGGTCTTTCTGACGTATGTAGTGAGCATTGATGGCCAAAAGCTTCTCGGCGTTGAATATACCTGAGGATTTGCCCACTTTGTCCAGGCTGAACTTCTCAATTAACTCCTCCAGTGTAAAGATTTCCTGGTCTCCATGCGACCAACCCAGGCGCACCAGGAAGTTAACCATGGCGTCGGGAAGATATCCCGATTCTTGGTAGGCCTGGATTGAAACCGCGCCGTGCCGCTTGCTCAGACGCTTGCTGTCGCTCCCCAGTATCAGAGGAACGTGGGCAAACTCCGGTAGATCGCAGCCGAGAGCTTGATAAATCAGTATCTGCCGTGGAGTATTGTTAAGATGATCCACGCCCCTGAGCACACAAGTGATTTCCATGGTAATGTCGTCAACCACCACAGAGAAATTGTATGTAGGCCAACCTTCGGCGCGAAGGATAACTAAATCGTCAAGCTCCTCGTTCCTAAAAGTCACTGGTCCCTGAACTCGATCATGCACAACGGTCTCACCCGCCTGAGGTGTGCGGAATCTCACGACACGGCCCGACCCTGGCCCCAGATCACGGTCTCGACATGTGCCGTCATACTTCGGTTTTCTCCCCTCTGCCAGAGCCCGCTCGCGGCGCGCCTGAAGTTCTTCCGGTGTGCAGGTGCAGTAATAAGCATGCCCGGTCTCAACGAGCTTTCCTGCGTATTCCCGGTAAAGTCCAACGCGCTCTGATTGCAAATAAGGGCCTTCGTCCCACCTCAGTCCCAGCCACAGGAGGCCCTCCAGAATGGCTTTCGTATTCTCCTCGGTGGATCGCAACTGGTCCGTGTCCTCAATACGCAAAACAAACTTTCCACCGGAATGCCGACTGTAAAGCCAATTGAAGAGGGCTGTGCGCGCTCCGCCGATGTGTAAGTACCCTGTGGGGCTAGGTGCAAAACGTGTTTTAACCATACTGCTCATTATTTTTTCCCTGGTATAATTAAATGGTTTTTAGCACCCTATGAGGGTGCTCCCGTTTCTGACAACATTCCAATGCTATGCCTATCTTAGATGTTCCAAGGATGAATTGATATGAAAAATGTTTCCAAAGACATTATTTTTATGCCTATCATCCTTTTAATTTACATGTCAAGAAGGTGTCCAGTTTCGGTCTTGACATCCTGCTCAAACAGGAGTAGCGTTGTCTTAAAGGTTGCCAGCGGGAGAGAAAGTCATGACGACTTATTTTTCAATGTTCATCATTTCATTTTTGATCGTGTATCTCCTTACTCCAGCCCTGCGGCGGCTGGCCTCCTACATCGGTGCGATGGATCTTCCCGGAGATCGAAAAATTCATCTATCGCCCGTTCCACGCCTGGGCGGGGTGGTCATTTTTATGGCATTTTACATCCCGGTGTTATTGATATTGCTGTATCCCACGCTTCCCGTCTTTCCCTTACTGGAGCAGAAATACGCCTATATGGGACTATTCATTGCCAGCTTGCTGGTTTTTCTCTCTGGAGTGGCCGACGATGTCCGCCGGATCCACCCATGGTTGAAAATACTAATTCAGTTTGTGGGAGCGCTAATCCTCTACTATGCAGGATTCCGTATCGAGTTGGTAACCAATCCTTTCGGGGAAAGCATAGTGCTCGGTTGGCTTGCATTCCCGGCCACCATTTTATGGGTGGTGTTGTTGACCAATGCTTTTAACCTAATAGACGGGCTGGATGGGCTGGCCGCGGGCGTCGGATTCATCATATCTGCCGCACTGCTGGTCCTTTGCTTACAGCAGCATAAGCCTATCGTTCCGCTTTTCACCCTTACACTCATGGGTGGCCTTCTGGCGTTTCTCCTTTACAACTTCAATCCTGCCAGCATCTTCATGGGAGATTCGGGAAGCCTGTTCCTGGGGTTTGTCTTGGCAGCCCTGTCCATTGCCAGCTCCCAGAAAGGCTCCACCGCCTTCGCGTTGTTGGCAGTCCTCATCGTGATGGGCTTACCTATTCTGGATACCAGCCTATCGGTGCTAAGACGTCTGATCGAGGGGCGATCCTTCTTCTTGGGCGATGCCATGCATATTCACCACAAACTCCTGGAGAGAGGTTTCTCTCAGCGCAAGGCCGTGCTTCTGCTGTACGGTATCTGCTTATTTTTAGGCATGATAGCAGCCACACTGGCTTTTCTTAGGGACGAGGCGACCCAGATAGTGCTGGCTTTGACCTTTGTGGCCATGCTCTTCTTCGTCAAATTTCTCCACTACCATGAACTAGAGAAAGTCACCGGGAGACTCAGGCTGACCCTCGAATTGATCCGCTTACGGCAAAGACGGGGCAAGGAATTGGTAGATCTCCTGGAGGAACTTCCCCGCATAGATCATATCGATTCTCTGTGGGATGCATGTAAAAAAACCTTCGCAGCCATGGGAATACAGCAGGCCCGGCTTCAACTTCGCTGGATCGATCTCGGCGCTCCATTTGAAACTTTGTTTGAATTGCGATGGCCGGACGGGGAATGGCGGGAAGAGGAAATCCGGAATGGGCTTCTGGGTCACATCGTTCCCATAGAGCAGCCGGGGAGATTCTCCAGCAAGCTGTGGATCTTCCACAAGATAGGGGACAACGGAGAGAATGAGGCGGGCATGAACTCATACATTTACATTATTCGAACCCTTTTGCCCATCGCCCTTACTCGCATCCGCAAAACCTTCAAAGATAATTCCATCACTGCGGGCAACGTCAGCGCGTTCAATGTCGAGCCTTAGTGCAATCTCAATTAGCGTTATTTTTTAAAGAAGAAGCATTTTCATTCGCCGGGCTTAAGGCCTTTATTCCCGTGAGTACTATCCGAAATTAAGTGAGCTCAATACATTTTTACGGCATCGCTTCTCACAGCGTTCATCGCCAAGTGAATAACGCATCGAAGCGCTATTCCTCCAAGAACAAGCCATGAGACCAGCGGATTCTTCTGCACGTGCTTGCGGTAATAGGTCCACATGCTCCGGTGGCGCTCCACTATCACACGTACGGACACTTTCCCCTTGCTTGCCCCGATGAAGTGGACGACTTTTGCCCGGGGCTCGTAGGCGACCTCCCATCCGCCCTGCCAGGCCCGGCGGCAAAGATCAACGTCTTCCGCAAACATCCAGAACTGCTCATCCAAAAGCCCGATCCCATCCAATAATTCTCTCCGAACCATCAAGCAGCAGGCCGACACCCAGTCCACACGTGACGGGCGATCCCTGTCCAGATCGATATGGAGGTATCGGCGGGACCAGGGGTTGTTTTTCCATATTCTGGTGAGCGGCGAGTATCGGTGAAACAAAGGCGTGGAGAAGGATGGAAATCTTCGCGCCGACATCTGGATGTTGACAAAATTTTCCTCATCATACACCGCCGGCCCCACGATGCCCACTTTAAGATAGCGATCCAGAAACTCAACCAGTATTTTAAGACATTGGAGATGCAAGCGGGTATCAGGATTCACGAGAAGTATGTATCGGCCGGCGGCACTCCTTATGGCCTGGTTGTTTGCACTGGCAAATCCGACATTCTGTTCATTCCATATAACTTTGACCCAGGGGAGGATATTCTGGACCTCATCCGGCCCCCCATCGCTGGAGGCATTATCAACCAGCCAAATTTCCCACTCGAATCCCTCCAGAGCTTTTTGAAGAGATTCCAGGCAAGGAAACAGGTGCATACGATTATTATGAGAAACCACTATGGCAGATACGTCCATTACCTGAATCTCTTGCTGCGAATACGGGGCATCAACCAGTTTTTCTCAAACTTGCTGTAAAGTGCTTCGTCATCAATGCGCCTCGCGCGCTTGAGCTTCTTTCGGCTCTCCATCAGCTCATTCCAGCCGCGTAAAAAGTGCCACTTGGCCTGGACAAACACCAGGCCTTTCCCCCGCATCAAAAAGTATAGAAATCCCAGGACATTGTAAAGGATGTGCCGTGGAGCCATCCTCCACAGCAGCCTTGTGGGCACGTTCTTGAAAAAGAGGCGTTCAACGTTGCGCTGGGTAAAATACACATAGCTGGCGCTGTAAGTAGAAAGAGTCGCATTGCACCGGTGGGCGACCACCGCAGCCGAGGCGTAGAGGCAGGGGCAGTTCATCATCTGGGCTCTGAAGTTGAGGTCCGAGTCCTCATGAACCATATAGTAGGCTTCATCCAGCAATCCCACCTCGGTAAGCATCTCCCGCCTGTATAATGCAGCTCCGCCGCACGCGCCAAAAACCCATTCATTGGCCATAAATTTCTCCACAGACTTAAGGTGGCCCCTTTTAAAAGAAGCCCCACATACGGAGAATCCATCTCCGGCACTATCAAGTATTTCGGGCTTATAGCTCAAAACCATGCGTGTTGCGCATAAGCCGGCCTCGGGGTTCGCCTCCATGACCTTGACCAAGGTCTCAAGGCAAGCAGGCTCCGGGGCGGCATCGTTGTTCAACAGAAAAATGAGGCTCCCCTCAGCCTTATGAATGCCAATGTTATTGGCTCGAGCATAACCGTAATTGGCTGGAAGGAGAATCACCTTGACTTCCGGGTATAGCTCTTGAATGAAAGGAACGGAGCCGTCGCGGGACCCGTTATCCACCACGATGATTTCAAAATTTTGATAGGTCTGCCTCCTGAGAGCTTCCATACAATCTCCGATCAAGTGTCGTCCATTATAATTGACCACAATTACGCTGATGACGACCTTGACATTCTCCCTCCCTCTGGGCGGTAACACCCGGAAACTTGTGCACGGTCCAAAGTCCATATCCTCATAAGGAAGAAAAAAGAGATTATTTTTGAGCTTCTTCAGCCACATTTCTTGAACAAAACCTTTTAGGAGGGTCAGATTGCGGCCGCTTGCGGGAGAGTTATTACATAAGCAAACCGGCACCGACGAGAGACGAGACCATATGCTGTTTCATCCAGCATCATAGCCTGCCTGTTTTTATGACTGTCTCCATCCGCGTTAGTACTTGATATTTATTAAATATCATACCCCTTCCTACATGTCAACGATAGCAACTTGATGGAAGTTTTCATATGGTCAAATCTCGATTGCATAGGTTAATCTTGAGGTCTGCTATGTTTTATTAAAAAAGGTGTAATCGCATGTGAAGGATTTTATGATTAGTAAATAATTTTAAATAATTATAAAATATATTGACACTCCAGTTTGATCATGTTATTTGAACTAAGGGTGCTGACATTAAACACCAAGAAATTACCTCAGTCGCGCTTGCCTGGGAAGAAATGCCATGGAAGATATAACGGTTTTTAGAAGCGGATTTCTGATTGACGGTAATGGAGGCGATCCGATACCTAATGCAACAGTGGTTGTCGTGGATAGAACGATCCGAGAGGTAATTGAGGGAGGGAAATCACCAGCGGTGCCGGGCAGTCAAGTGATAGAGTTGAAAGGGAGAACCCTTATGCCCGGGCTGATCGACGCTCACGTGCATCCCGGCAATGTTGAAGTAGTAATGGAGCGAACGTTGGCGCACCCTCCAGCAGTTTATGTTCATAAGGTTACAAGGATACTGGAGGAAGACCTATGGCTTGGCTTCACTACGGTTCGAGACGCAGGAGGGCTTGACTGGGGCTTCCGTGAAGCGATTAAGCAGGGCCTTATCCGCGGCCCCCGGCTGTTGCTCAGCGTGGCTCCCCTTACTCAAACGGGAGGACATGGTGACAAGCGCGGAAAGATGCGAAGCGAACACGTGCCAAGGAACAGCCTGGGTATTTTCCCCGCTGTATGCGATGGTCCTGATGAGGTGCGCAAGGCCGCTCGCGACATGATACGGCGCGGCGCTGATCAAATCAAGGTGATAGCCGATGGCGGAGTGATGTCTCCCACGGGCGAGGCCGGTAGATGGCAGTTCACGGTGGAAGAAATTCGAGCGGCTGTGGAGGAGGCAGAAGCTGCAGGGACTTACGTAATGGCCCATGTTTACAGCCCGAGGGCAATCCGTAATTGCCTTGAGGCTGGTGTGCAAAGCATCGAACACGGCAACCTCCTGGATACTGATACCGTTAGATTGATGCATGAAAAGGGCGTCTTTTTTGTGCCCACATTGGTTATATTTGACGTGATGACCCTTAAGGGCCGGGAGGCAGGATTGGATGAGGCAACCCTTAATAAGCTGAAGAAAGTGAGCGAGGGATGCTATCAGGCCCTCGAACTGGCTTATAAGATGGGGGTGAAGATTGGCTCGGGCTCAGACCTGCTTGGTCCGTTTCAAAACCTGAAGGGGAGGGAGCTGCCCCTCAAGGCAAAAGTGATGACTCCAATGGAATCCATCGTCTCTGCCACCCGGACGAACGCAGAGTTGATAGGGATGGAGGATCTTCTCGGCACCGTGGAGCCGGGCAAACTGGCAGACCTGATTGTTGCAGACGGCAACCCGCTGGAGGATATCTCGTTATTCGAGCATGGCCATGAGCGTATAGTTTTAGTCATGAAGGAGGGTAAGATCATAAAAAACATAAAATAGCAGAGAAGTCTTTGGTGATATGAAATGATTGAAAACTGGCGCTGTCATTATGCTGGAGAAACCCCTGGTTCATAGTCGGAAGGGAGGAGGAGTTGTGACCCGCTTCGGCGATCGGGCCGATGCGGCGCAGAGTTGTAATGTAATAAAAATTTAGACAAGGAGGAAAAAATGAGGAATTTTTCAAAAGTGGTAGCTATTATAGGAATTTTGATCGTTGCGATATGTTTTTCAGTAGTACCGGCAGTAGCCAAGGATACACTGGTGGTATCTCAACAATCATCTGCAAATTCGCTGCATCCCCTTGGAATGACCACTGGCCCCGAGCAAAGCATTGCCAATAATATTTATGATGGGCTGACCGACCGTGACCCATCGGGCAAAATAATCCCATCCCTCGCCAACTCTTGGGAGCTGGTGAACCCGACGACGTGGCGGTTTCACCTGCGTAAGGGAGTCAAGTGGCAGACGGGTGACCCTTTCACTGCGGAGGATGTCAAGTTTACGTTCGAAGTCGCCAAAACTCCCATCAACCGCTACCGGTTCATCGCGGCCAAGATCAAGGAGGTAAAGGTCATAGACTCGCACACGGTGGACATCATCACCAAAACCCAATGGCCCGTCCTGGCGGATGCTGTGTACCAGACCATCTTCATAATGCCCAAGAAGTATTGTACAGGAAAAAGCGACGCTTACATAGCAGAGCACCCCATGGGAACAGGGCCTTACATCATGAAAGAATGGGTACGCGAGAGCCACATACACCTTGAAGCCTTCGAGGATTGCTGGCGAGGTGCTCCGCCCATCAAGAAGGTAACTTTCAGGCCGATCAGCAATGACGCAACGCGCCTTGCCGGCTTGATAACCGGTGAGATTGATTTGACCACCGACGTTCCTGTTCAATACGTAAAGCTGGTGGAAAAGGCGCCAAATGTTGAGGTAATCAGTCGACCGGGCATGCGGATCATCTTTTTAATGATGCGGATGAACCGACCCGACTTTCCCACTTTCAACCCCAAGGTGCGCAGGGCTCTGATGATGGGCATCAACGAGGAAGAGATCGTCCAGCGAATCATGTATGGCCGCGCCACTGTTGCCTCGCAGCTTGCGGCGGACTTCGTCCGTGGATACAACAAGGACATCATTCGTCCCAAATATGATGTGGAAGGTGCCAAGAAGTTACTTGCAGAGGCTGGGTATCCTGATGGCTTTGAGATCATCCTGCATGTGCCGAACAATCGCTACGTCATGGATAAGGAGATCGGTGTCGCAATTGCTCAGCAACTCAGTAAAATCGGTGTTCGTGTCAATTTGATAGCGCGGCCCAAATCGAT
Organism: uncultured Thermodesulfobacteriota bacterium; assembly: GCA_964611635.1. GTDB lineage: Bacteria > Desulfobacterota > JAFDED01 > JAFDED01 > JAFDED01 > JAFDED01. Next base: position 22,622 of record CAZTAS010000032.1, on the reverse strand, counting down.
CCACTTCAAGGACCTCCGTGCCTTTAAGCTGGATTTCTATATGATGGGATGGGCAGAGGCCACCTTCGACAGCGCCCGGCTCCTGGGAACATTCCTGAAAACCGGGGCCGTGTGGAACGGCGGCGAATACTCTGATAAAAAATTCGACGAAATGCTAGAGGCGGCGGATCAGATCGCCTCCCTTGACAAGCGCGCAGAAAAGCTGCGCGAGCTTAACCAGTTTGTCGCTGACAACACTCTGGTGATCCCCCTTCACTATCAGCAGAACATTTACGGCGTGTCCAAGAAGATCAAGGGCTTTGTTCCCAACGTCAAAAAAATTTTGGATCTCCACAAGATATCATTCTGAACCTGATGAATGGAGCGCAAAGGGCGGCCTGCCGATGATGGCCGCCCTTTGCGCCCGATACTGCATTTTGGGAGAGCCCTCTTGCCACATCGTTCAAATCAAAATTTATAATAAAACTTATCTTCCCATTTTGATGGAGCAGGATAAATGTACGCTTACATCTTTCGAAGGATACTCCAGAGCATCTTTGTTTTGATCGGGGTCACGATAATCTGCTTCATCATGTTCCAGTACATGGGCGATCCGGCTCTGGCACTGGTGGGCATGGAGGCAACCAAGGAGCAATTGGAAGAAGCGGCCCGAACACTCGGCCTGCACCTTCCATTATATGAGCAGTATTTTCGCTTTCTCTGGAGGGCGTTACAGGGTGATTTCGGATTTTCGTTCATGACCAGTACTCCCGCACTGGGCCTAGTCATCGAGCGTATGCCGGCTACTCTGGAGCTGGCCTTGTCCGCAATGATCATAGCGACAACGACGGGTGCGGTGGTGGGAATCCTTGCAGCGGTCAAACCTCGCGCCATCGCTAGCCGTCTTGCGATGATCGGGACTCTGGTTGGAATTTCACTTCCGACCTTTTTGATCGGGATCCTATCCATTTTTGTTTTTTCCATACTCCTGGGATGGCTACCCCCCTTTGGAAGGGGAGATGTGGTCAACATAGGATCATGGTCTACAGGCTTTCTTACTGCGGACGGTTTGAAGCACCTGATCCTGCCGGCTTGCACTCTGGGGATGTTCCAGCTCTCGATGAGCACGAGAGTTATACGGGGAGAAATGATGGAGGTCCTTGTTGAGGACTACATCCGTACCGCCAGGGCTAAGGGGCTGTCTATGTTTTTGGTCACTTTTAGCCATGCTCTGAAGAATGCCCTTATCCCGTTCGTCACCATTGCAGGTCTCCAGCTCGGACAACTGATCGCATTCTCCATTGTCACCGAGACGGTATTTCAGTGGCCTGGCATGGGAAAGCTGCTGCTCATGGCCATCGGTCAAAACGACCAGCCGGTGGTTATAACTTACATCATGATTATTGCACTTATCTTCGTGATCATTAACCTGACTGTGGATATTATTTATACACTTTTGAACCCAAGAATCGCCTATGATTGACACAAGGAAATTCGCTCGACACTACTTCAGGAGCCCCACCGCCATAGTTGGCAGCGCGATTCTTCTCTTCTTCGGCGTCCTGGCCGTGGCAGCCACATGGATTGCTCCCCACAATCCTTATGACCTCAAGGCCTTCTCACTGGCTGACAGCATGAAGCCGCCTTTATGGATGGTGGGAGGGAGTCCGTCTTTCCTCCTAGGAACCGATGACCAGGGCCGTGATGTGCTGAGCACGATCATATACGGGCTGCGCACTTCGTTCATCGTGGGTTTCGCCACTGTGGGTCTGGCCATGCTGGTGGGATCAATCATGGGTCTGTTGGCGGGGTACTTTGGTCGATTGATCGATGCCGTCATCAGCCGGGTGGCTGACATCATGCTTTCATTTCCGGCTTTCCTTATGGCTTTGCTGCTCCTTAGTGTTTTGAAACAGCGTGGCTCGGTGCCCGTGATCCTTGCGATATCGGCAATATTCTGGGTTCGCTATGCGCGAGTTATGAGGGGCAACGTCCTGGCTGAAAAAGCACGCGAGTACATCGATGCGGCCAGAGCTCTGGGATCGGGCAACACAAGAATCATCTTTCAACACTTGCTGCCCAACTCGATATCTACACTATTTGTCATCGCCGCGGTGGACCTTGCAATGGTAATCGTGCTTGAGTCCACCCTTAGCTTCCTGGGCGTGGGCATCCCACTGACCACTCCGTCATTGGGGATGATGATAGCGTCCGGGTATAATTTCCTATATGCAGGGGTATGGTGGGTGGTGACTTTTCCGGGGCTCGTGTTGGCCCTCCTAGTGCTTGCCATCAACCTTCTGGGCGATTGGCTGCGCCGAGAGTTAAACCCCAAAATCCAGTGATATTGTTATCAACGTCGGACAGGCGGTGGAATGCCCATTGCGAAGCCGAAAAGGAGGATCACTTCCATGGAAAACGTCAAGCTTGAAGAGATGACTTGGCAGGACCGCAAAGCAGCTCTTGAAGAGACCGATCTGGTCATCCTGCCCATTGGCGCAATGGAGCGGCATGGCCCACATCTCGTCCGCATGGAGCGTGCGGTCAAGCAGGTGCCTCGATCAAGCTACGGCCTCTCTGTCTTTCAGGGATCCGAGCTTGTCAATCAACCCGCCAGCTCGCGCCCCTTGCGCTTCAATAATTCGGACTTTTTGGCCTCCAGTAAACGCTGGGTAGCTTTATTACTTAAAAGTATCAAGCTTAATATTATTTACCTTATTGTTATTAATGATAAATTAATTATTGCAACATTTCCGTTAAGTGATCAGTTGCACGATCATCCGGGCAGCAAGGCAATAAGAGCCATTATACTTAGACTTCCAAAGACTATAATGGCCATGTTGCGGGTGATTATGGCTAAAATAATGCTGGCAATGAAACCGATTAAGTAGAAATCTTCCCAGCCTGAGTATAATTGTCCATTTTTAATAAAGACGGATTGTGTGATCAAAGCCGCCAATAAAGCTATGGGAAGATTGCGAAGAAATTTATATAGTGTAAGAGGTAGTTCCCTTCCATGCAGTAGCGTTATGGGGAGGTAGCGAATGAGAAAAGTCAGTACAGAAGTGATCACGATGATCAGGAATATATTGTCATTGAGCATTTGGCACTCCTTCTTCTCTGACTAAAAGACCCGCTCCGGCACCGATCAACGCCGCGGCAATAATAGAAAGGTGAGGGGTTGTTAAGAGACAAAAGACTAAAGATAGAGCCGCGGCGACGGCTGCTACTACTATACCCGGCCTAAGATTTTCCCTAACCATGGAGCTGGTCAGGCCCAAATAGGCTGCGGGTACGGCAAAAGAAAAGACCCGTTCCCAAGAAACAGGAATCAAGGACTCCAGCCAGACACTCATCAAGGTAAATAGCACCCATTGAAACCACTGACATATTTGGTTTGCTAGGCCGTATGCTTTAAGATCGCCTCCTTTACGGGCTCTAACGGGGATAAGTCCCGCCGAAGGAGTGGCAATGGTAAAAGAAAACAAGACAAGAGTCCAACCGCGAAAAGCGCGAAGATAGGTAGTAATGCTCATAGCCACAAAGCTGTGGCGCACATTGGCCATAAATGTAATGACCATAAGCTCCAACAAACCAGCGCCTGCAGTGAGTGCAGTCATACAAGCCAACTGGGCTGAACCCGCGTAGATTAGCGCAGACCACAAAACAGCCTCAAAGGGACTGAGGCCGATTTTCCGGGCCAGCACCGCGTACGGCACGGCAAGGGGTAAATACAGAGGGATAAAAAGAAGGCCGTCCCGGATTCCATGGAGGATATCTCTGCTATATGTTGGTGGCTGATTCAAGCCATGATTACCTTTTTCCATTCGACCCAAATTAGTCCTTCTTGAGAGCTGTCATAATTTCACTCTCTGCTTTTTTGACAATTTTTCCATGCGCGAGTGACGGATTGTTCACCAAACGAAGCCCTTAATTCGGTTTAAACAACTTGGCAGAGGACTTCTCCTGTTCCCAGCGGAACTGAGGGAGGGGAACGGCAATGAGAGCTTGCGCACGCTTTTTAGGGAAACCTAGAAGCATAGCATAGTTCACGCGATAATTTTGTTATTTTTAAGATTTTTAATTTCCTCCGGACTATAGCCCAAATCCTTAAGAACTTCTATTGTATGTTCTCCTAACGAAGGGGGAGGCGAGATTTTGTTTGTTGATGCTTGAGACATCATCACGGGAAAGGCGATCTGCTTCAGAGTATGTCCTAAATAAGGAACAAAAACATCTTTTACCATGTTCCGTTGAATAAAATGCTCATTAGATAAAGCTTCTACAGCAGAATTGACTGGGCTGGCAGGTACTCCATATTGATCAAAAATAGTCATCCATTCATTTCTACTCTTCTTTAAAAGTTCTTGAGCTATTGCATGTTTAATAATGCGCCCGTTTTCTGGCTTCCTCCGATCTTCATGAGTTCTAAACCGATTATCTTCCAGTAAATCATTTCTCTCGATCGCCTCACAAAGGCCTTCCCAGAAGTGCTGTTCAACTGCCGCAATTGCTATTTTCCCATCCGCTGAATCAAATACATCATTACTCGCAATGATATGCTCCCAGTCCTTATCGGCAGTATCCTCTCCTAATAGCAAGTAGTCACCAAACCTTGAAGAAACCAAAGATAATACTACATCACTAATTGATATATCCAGATATTGACCTTTGCCGGTCTCAGAGCGATGAACAAGAGCCGCTAATATAGCAATAACAGCAAACATTGAAGAAGAGAGATCAGCAACAGGAATACCGGAACGCTCTGATTGATGATCCAGTCTCGCAGGCACGCTCATAGCTCCAGCCAAAGACAAATAAGTAATATCGTGTCCAGGCCGTAACTTATATGGCCCACTTTGCCCAAAGCCGGAAATGGAAGCATAGATAATCTCGGGATTAATCCTTCTCAACTCTCGGTACCCAATTTTGAGGCTATCCACAACGCCAGGGCGGAAGCCTTCTACAATAATGTCACTTTGCTTTGTTAGCTCGTAAATAATCCTCTTGCCTTTATCATTCTTTAAATCTACACACACACTTTTCTTGTTCCGGTTAATGGCGAAATACATTCCTGGGAAAGCATTACGCGCCGGATCCCCGCCTTCAGGATGCTCAATCTTTATTACCTCCGCACCTAAGTCACCTAACAGCATCGTACAATACGGGCCGGGTAGCCAACGGCTTAAATCAAGTGCTTTTACTCCTCTTAAAACTCTCATAGTCTAACCTAAAATGTCCCCTTTCTCAAATCCTAGCATCGCTGATCAACTCTACAGAGCTTACGCATAAACTTAAAGACAAATTTAAGAAAACGATAATAATGTCATTTCTGTTTTCTAACTTGATTCTCTTTTGGTTCCGAATATGTTCAAAAGGGTTAAATTTCAGCCGGCTGGCACCTTTGTCCAAAAACAGTTTATACAAAAATGCTGTTAAATAAGAAAATCTTGGGGGAAACCCTTTTGTAAAAGGGTTATCCCCCCAAACCCCCTTCCTAAAACTTTTAAATTCCTATCAAGCTATCATAACCTGCCGGAAATTTAAAAGTTTTTTCTCCATTATGTGCGGCCGACTTATATAACTGAAATGAACACACCTTAAACTGATTTTACGCAGTGATACTCAATTTCATTGACACTTTACTCTTCTCTCAAATGTCTCTTATGTCTTTCCAGGCCCTCCACAAGTTCAGGAATTCCCTCTCCATTTGTAGCCACGGTCTTGAAGATTTCTGGTTCAAACCTCCTTTGACCCGGAGAAAGGCTCAACATGTGCTCGATATCCCTCACTGTGTATTCAACCCCTTCACGGTCGGCCTTGTTTATCACAAAGATATCGGCAACTTCTAAAATTCCCGCTTTCATAGCCTGAACAGAATTACCCATTCCTGGAGTCAACACGACTACAGTTGTTTGGGCAATCCTGGCAATCTCCACCTCAGCCTGTCCAACGCCCACTGTTTCAATAATTATTACATCCCTTCCCATAGCATCCATCACATAGGAGGCACTTTGTGCGGCCCTTGACAACCCTCCTAAATTCCCCCTGGTAGCCATGCTGCGGATAAATACACCCGTGCCGTCACTGGCATGTTTTTGGATCCTGATTCGGTCCCCCAACACGGCTCCACCGGAAAAGGGACTGGAAGGATCCACTGCTATGACGCCGACTGTCTTACCTTTCTCCCTGTAGACATCAATAACCCAAGAGCTTAGAGTGCTTTTCCCTGCTCCAGGGGGACCGGTAATTCCAATCACATGAGCCCTGCCCGTGTGAGGAGCAAGTTCCTTTATAATATCTTTTGTACCTTCCGGGTCATCCTCAAGCATAGTGATCACTTTTGCTGCTGATTTTATATCCCCCTTCAGTATCTTTTCTGAAAGATTCATAATGTCAAGCCTTTATCTCAAAATTTAATTCTTTTTTATTCTTTATTGCATGAGAATCAGAATAGGATTCGAAAGTTGTTTTCAGATTTGATAGTGGCAAGAATTCACCACAAGTTTTGGCAGTCTAGAACTGTGAGTTCATTGTCCCATCTTGGAGATAATTTAAGTGTAATTTGAAAGCTTTCTCCAGAATGTGAGGCTCATGGCCACTCTTATTCTTGATAGCCTCCTGCAAATAATCTTTAAGCAGGGGTTTGTAGTTGGGATGAGCGCAGTTGTTTATTATCGTTTCCGCTCTCTCCACCGGTGCAAGGCCTCTGAGGTCTGCCAAACCCTGCTCGGTAATTATCACATCTATGCTATGTTCCGTGTGGTCAACGTGAGTGACCATCGGCACAATACAAGAAATGGCGCCTCTTCGAGTAACAGATGGGAGCACTAATATAGAGAGATAAGCATTCCAGAGAAAATCACAAGATCCTCCAACCCCACTCATTATCCTGCTCCCAAGGATGTGAGTGGAATTGGCGTGGCCATAGATATCCACTTCAATAGCGCCATTTATGGCTATGCTACCCAGACGCGCCACCAGCTCAGGGCAATCGCTCATAACTACAGGCCTAAGAACTATGTAGGACTTGTATCTGGATACGTCTCCGTAAAACCTGTTAAAACCATCCCCTGAAATATATAATGCACTCGCTGAGGCCACCTTCACCTTGCCCGCATCGATCAAATCCAGCCCTCCATCACCAAACGCTCCGGTGAAGATCTCAATATCAAAGAAAGGACTTTCACACAGCGCTGTGGTTAATGCTTCAGGAATATTGCCTATGCCGAATTGAAGAGGCAATAGATTAGCAGGCAACCCGCCGCGTTTAACCTCGCTTGTGAAAAACTCCAGCAAGTGGGCGGCAATTTTTCGGCTGTTCTCGTCTGCGGAAGGCCTAGGCGGTAAACTGTCTGGAACGGTGGATTCAATTATGGCGACTATTTTATCAGGGTCAACCGGTATGTAAGGTGTGCCAATCCGATCGCCAGCGTGTGTCAGTGGTATGGGCTTTCTATTCGGCGGAACTTCCGGGATGTAGATATCATGGATGCCCTCTATCTCTCCAGGAATATCGGTATTTATTTCTACTATTACATTATCAGCAAGAAAAGTGTAGGTGGGCGAATCCAGGCAACTGGTGGTGGGTATAATGTATCCTTCTTCGGTAATGGCGGTGGCCTGAATAGCAGCCACGTCAATCCTCCCGAAACGTCCTCCCCTCACTTGATGGGGTGTGACGCCAGTTCTCGTATCTATCAATGGAATGGTTCTGTCGTTGGCTGCCTTTATGAGAAGCCGGTCACTGAACTGTCCAAACCTCCTCTCGTAAGCGTCAGCCTCAACAAGAAGGCCATCTACCTCATAAGGTACTGGACCTCCAGTAAATAACTTGATCTTTCCCCTACCTTTAAGCTCCTTCGCCAATGCCGTGAAAAACGTCTTTGGGCACGCATTTGAAGACCCTGTTCCAATGCCCAAGGCCATTCCATTCTTGACAAATCGAGCTGCTTCTTCTGATGAGGTCACTTTATCCAACAGCCTCTTCGCCCGAATTCTTTTCCCCAACGTCGTAGAACCCACAGCTGACACCCCGTAATTGAAAAAGTTCACATTAAGTTACACACTACCGGTTTTTCCAGCGAGGTTTTCGTTTTTCCAAAAAGGCGTTTATCCCTTCCTTTGCGTCTTCTGTAGAAGATAGAATAGCTATCATCTCCTCCGAATAGTCAAGAGCCTTTTTGTATTCCATATCTGCCATGGCATAGAAGCTTTCCTTTCCCATTTGAAGTGCAATGGGGCTTTTACCCGCCAATTTTTCCGCCAGTTCCATGGCTGCTTCATCAAGTTTTTCACGAGGAACTACCCGGTTGACTATTCCTATTTTTTCAGCTTCCTCTGCATTAATCAGATCTCCGGTGAGCAAAAGCTCAAGGCTCTTTTTCCTGCCGAGAGAACGGCTTAAAGGTACTGCGGGTCCGAAACAAAACAGGCCCGCATTGATTGCCGTCGTTCCAAACCTTGCGTCCTCGGAGGCGATCACAAGGTCGCAGGACAACGCCAAACCACACCCACCGGCAGTGGCAGCACCGTGCACAGCAGCGATTACGGGTTTCCGCATGCTCGCTATTGTACCTGATAGCTTGGCAAATCTCTTATCCAGGTGTCGCTCTATGGCAGCAGGTGTTGGCTCGGAGATATCTGCGCCAGCACAAAAATGCTTCCCATTAGCTTTAATGACAACAACCCGCACTTCTTCATCCTTCTCCAAGTCCTGCAGACCAAGCATAATCTCCTTATATAACTGGAGACTCAATGTATTTAATTTCTCAACTCTGTTGAGTGTCAATATCCCTATCTTATTCTTCTTCTCAACTATAATAGTCTCATGCTCCATAACATTCTCCAATTCCATAGCCTTGCTATCAGCATGTGGCCCGTCCAATATACGACAATATATACACTATTCAGGCTTTTTTATCCTCTCGCGTTCTTTGAGAACCTTCCTTTTTAACTTGCCATCCGGTGTCTTCGGAAGCTCCTCGACAAATTCTATCTCTTTGGGATATTCGTGCATGCTTAAACGTGTCTTGACAAACGCCTGTATCTTAGACACCAATTCATCGCTCGGTTCACATTTGGTTACGATGAAAGCCTTGACTATCTCCCCTCGCTCTTTATCCGGGCTGCCCACAACCGCAGCTTCCTCAACCGCTGGATGCTTCTCAAGAACGTATTCTATTTCAAAAGGTCCTATCCTGTAACCCGATGATTTTATAACGTCATCGCTTCTTCCTTGAGACCAGACATAACCGTCCTCATCTATGAGTCCTGAATCACCTATGGGACTCCACATGCCTTTACGCCATACCACCAACTCACCCGCCTGCCCTGGGGGCAACTCATTTCCATTATTATCCAGCGCGGCCACCTTGGTGCCAAACATCGGCTTACCAGCGCTACCAATCTTCGGTTTGTAATCATCAAATGCATAATCGATAACAATCGGACCCACCTCCGTGTTACCATAGTTGGAGTTCGGTATGACGCCAAGTTTTTCTTGAAAGTATTCCTGGACACTCTTATCTATTGCGGAACCGGTATAGGTTAAACGCCTGAGCTTGAGGTTGTACTGATCCAGCTTGCCGCAATTCATGATCATGCTATAAACCCTGGGAATAGCGGAGAGCACCGTAATTTCAAATTCCTCAAGCGCTTGAAGCAAAATTTCCGGGTCCAATTTGCCGGAGTATGCACCTATGCCGTTTCCGAATATCAGTGGACCTACTGTTCCATACCATATTCCATGACCCCACGCTGGAGATGAGGTGCACATATATTTATCGTCATCTCGAAGGCCAAGCCAAAACTTCACATAGACAGAGGTCACAGAAGCAGCTCCCTGTTTATACAGAACTTGCTTAGGTAGGCCTGTAGTACCACTGGAAAATTGTATAACGGCAAGGGTGTCAGCGGAAGTATCAGGCTCATAATTCACATCTTCATTCTTAATCAAATTTTGAAGTTCTTCAGCAATAATTACCTCTAACGCCAAGCTAGAAGGCACCACACTGGCCCCTTCTTTACTTATTATGGCCATTTTGGTGCCAGAATCTCTAAGCCGATACTCAAGTCCCTCGGGACCGAGGAGCGAATAACAGGGCACCGCCACCGCCCCTCTTTTTAATACACCATGAAAACTAACATAATACTCCAATGAGGGGTTCAAGACTATAGCCACCCGGTCAGCAAAATTTATACCGCGTCTTTCCAGCATATTTGCAAATTGTGAAGTCAAACGAGAGAGTTCTCCAAAGGAGTAAATTTCCCGCTTTCCATCGTCAAACTTTAATCTAATCGCTGTCTTTTCTTTTGGATGGCGGTCAACGCATTCACTGGCTATGTTTAAATTCTCGCGAGCTTTGTCAAAGACTTCCCATCTTTCACTCCATTGAAATTCTTTTTTAGCCTCTGCATATGTTTTGTAATCTAATCGCATACAATACCCTCGTTTTTTCTGCTAGTATCAATCCAATTGTTCTTAACAACGAAGATCTTAACTTGCATTTTACTACAAAGTTAAGAATAGCCCCCTTTCCCTGTGCCGCGAAATTCCTTCGCCGGCAATCTCCTCTCCACCGGAGACGTTCCCTTCTCTTTTGACGGAAGAATTACCGTTGCATTTCCTGGTATGGTATCTTCTTCCCTCTGGTTGATCCCATGAGTCTCGATGTCCACACAATATTCGCCATTTTCGTCGATGTATTTCTTATTGACCTTACCCCGAAACCATACCACGTCTGAAAGATAGACAAATTTACGATATTGAGCATTGCATTTTTTCAACCACCCCTCATCTCCCATCCAGTTGGTAAGCAATGTAACCAGCCAGGAATGTCTCTGAATTCCTACATCATAAGCATAAATGGCACCAACTCCCTTAGCAGTGGCAACATTATAGTGGACGCTGTAAACTGGCTCCCAGGAGCGGATCAGCGGGTCACGGAATCCCCATGCAGGATGATTTTTGTACAACCTTAGCTGCACACCATGAGCGGCAATCTGTATCGGGGCTGCCCCAACAGTGTATGCAATTACATCCGTAATACCAAGCGGTCCTTTCACTACCGTCGGAAGCTCTTCTCCAATTTGTACATCTTCCCAATACCTGGTGCTCGCCCCTCTTATTTCCTCAGCCAATACCTCACGATCAACTTTCTCAAGTTCCTCCTCAGTCCAGGGATGAGGCATCGTAATGGTGTCATACTTGCCCTCGCCCTTTTCTGACTTCTCCTTCGCTGATTGCCTTTCATACCTGACGAGCATACAATGTCCCCGGCTCATCAACTCACCCCGTTGGTTCCAATATTCAAACCTCTGATATTCAAAAGCAGATCTTCCTGCAAATTTACTGCGCTTGACATCAAATCCGACAAAATAGCTCTTTGGGATGATTTTATCATGGATATAAACTGGTTTTAGGAACTCCCAATCTGATGCTGAGTGGTCAGCGTGTATTCCCGGTAAGCCTTGTAATACCCAATGCGGAAAAACACTTGCCGGCCATGCGGGAGAAGCGACCAGCGCCCCATATCTGGTATTTGAGGCATACTCAGGATTATAATACAACGGATTGGCATCACCAATGCCATAGGAAAAATTTCTTATGGCCTCAAAGGACGCGGTCTGATTGAAAACGCTCGAAATACGAAGCTCCAGCCCGATCCTTTTTTCCCAGGCTGTCAATGCTTCATCAGTAAGGGCACTTTCAGATAGTTGTGCTATCTCCGTTTGGGTTCTCTTTTCCATAAATCGTTGTTCCTTTCATGTTTAAAACTGATAATGCGCATCCTAAAATGTGCGGATGTCAGGGAAGAATTTTTCATCTTCTTCAAGATAAGCCGCAAGGATCTTGCCACATCCTTGGCATCTTCTCTCTATTATGTGCCCGAAATCATTCTTGCTCTTATTCTCCTTAGGTTGCATTTCCTCTCCACACCATGCGCATTTTATTTGCTTTTCCATCTCACCTCCTACTAATACTTTACCTCTGAACTTTGCTTCATTACTTTCCAATGGATGAAAAAAACAGAACAATCAAAATTTGCCAGACACCAAGAGCTTTTACCCGGCCTTAATTTCGCCTCTATGCCGTTAGGATAAATATTCAGGTGCGCCTTATCACAATGAACAGGGTGGTGCGGGTTTCCCGAAAACATCCTGTAATGATTTTACAATCTCCCCCCGGGTGCAGAATGCTTGAACTGCATTCATAACTGCCTCGAAGAGGTTGCTGTTAGAACTTTCAGCAGCAGCACGCAGCTCATCAAGGGCTCTCCTGGCTTTTTCCTGGTCGCGCTCCTTTTTCAGTCGTCTCGTTCTCTCAATCTGTCTATCAACCGATTCCGAATCTATTTGGGGGCTCTCAAACCTTCCTTCTTCAGGTCTTACATACTCATTCATACCGACCATAATCTTTTGTTTTTTCTTCAATGCAACCATGTGTTCGTTAGCTGATTTGGTAAGTTCGGCATACACCCAGCCTTTTTCACAGGCCTTCTTCATACCTCCCATGGAGTCGATTGCTTCGATGATTTTCCAAACTTCACGTTCCATTTCATCAGTCAATGCCTCAAAGTAGTAAGAACCGGCTAGGGGATCTATCACGTCAGCAACTCCTGTCTCCTCACTGATAACGTGCTGGGTCAGCAAGGCTATCAATGCGGCTTCTTCGGTGGGTATTTGAATAGCCTCATCCCAGGAGTCAGCATGTAAGGAATTACATCCCCCCAAAACCGCACCCAGTGCCTGAAGGGCGACTCTGGCAATGTTGAGAAGAGGTACTTGCCTAGTGAGCTCGACACCGGAGGTTTGCACATGCATGGGGAGCTGCCAGGATTGAGGATTCTGAGCACCAAACCTCTTTCTTAAAAGGGTGGCCCAAATCCGACGAGCAACACGGAGTTTTGCCGCCATTTCAAACAGATTTATGTGCCCATCAAAGAAACCACTAATTCTTGGTGCAAATTCATCTATGCGGAGGCCTACCTTCAGGCATTCTTCAATGTACGAGATGCCTGCAGCTAAGGTGAAAGCCACCTCTTGAACTGGGGTCGCACCACTCTGGGAATAGTGCTGCCCGGTAATAGTTAACGGATGCCACTTTTTTGCATTCCGAGAGCACCATGCGATAAGATCCACTGACATCCTCATGTGAGCATCCAGTGGGAAAAGGAGATAGCATTGGCAGCTATTCCAGTGGGAGAGACAATCGGCATGATTGGTTGAACCTATTACTCTATCTGGTGGAACCTCTTGTTTCTGTGCTTCGGAAAAATGCATTGCTGTAGAGATAAATGGTCCCTGGTCACTATAATTTGCACTAATTCGGTCTATAGGAATATCCTTTAAAGCAATTTCAACATCAAAAATGCTGTCAAGGGGGGTTCCATATAAACCGACATAACCGCGGTGAAACTCTTCGGCCATTTGGTCAGTGTCATATCCTCGCATAGAAACGCTCGACGCTGTAAAGTTCGTACCTGTCTGGCCGGCAGCCAGTAGCATTCTTGTCCTCGTGTTCAAATCCTCAGGGCCACCGAAGCCCACAAGCTGTCTTTTAGTCCATACACGATTACGATACATACTCGGGTATACTCCCCTGGTATAAGGATACTGGCCCGGAAATGATATCTTTTCGAGAAAATCATCGCCATCTCGAATATCATGAGGCACATATAATGGTTGAACCGCTATACCCGATTGTGTCTGAAATTTTTTCTTTCTTTCAGGGATCTTAGTTAAAAATTTCTGGTAATCCCCTTCCCATCTTGCCATTGCTTCTGCAAATTTATTTTTTTTCTCTTCCATTTTTCCAAACTCCTGGTTATTTTTCTCCATAGAAGTTTTATCCCTTATGCGGCATTCTTGGGCTTGTTTACCAATTCTTCAATGCGGCTTACTACCTCTTCCATAGATGTACCTGGATGAAAAATTTCAGCAACACCCTGCTTTTTGAGTTCTTTCCCCGCTTCAGCAGGGATAATACCACCAAGAACAACCGGAATGTTAATTCCCTCCTTTTCCAGACCCTTTAAGAGTGAAGGCATAAGAAGGTGATCTCCTCCTAATGTGCTCACACCGATGATATTTACATCCTCCTGTATAGCAGTGTTTATAACATTTTCAACAGTTTGCCAGGGCCCGGTATAAATTACCTCCATTCCGGCATCTCTGAGAGCATAAGTTATGACTTTTACCCCCCGATCGTGAGCATCAATGCCTATTTTTGTTAACAAAACTTTAATTGGCATGGTGTTTCTCCTTATATTAATATTACGCTATTTATCCAAAAAAATACAGGTTTAACTGCACCCCATTTTGACACGAACTCTTTGCACTTTCCGGACAAAAAATTCAGCTCTTACCCGGAGGGATGCAACGTCTTATGAGGCAGCACGTATCCAGCTCCTTTTGCCTAGGCATTCTCCCCCTTCAACGGGAGTGTCACCACTGCTGTCCCAGTTGTTGTAACCTCCTTTTTCTGATTCTCTACCCAAATCTCGCAATGAACATGTCCCTCACCTTCTTCAATGCTTTTAGTCAAAACCTTGCCTTTGCAAACCAGCACATTTCCCGGCAAATCCAGTCCTCTGTATGTACAACTGATCTTCTTTAGCTGACCATATTCACCTATCCAGTCTCTTATCATTCGGTCCATCAAACCAAGCTTAAACGGGCCAGCGATTAGAACATCCGGGTGTCCCTCCCCTCTTGCAAAATCCTTATCGTAATGAAGCGGGTGATAATTCCCACGAGCACAGGCCCACCTTACCATGTCTTCTGTTGTAATAGGACCAAAACTGAACCCCGAAATTTCCATTCCTTCTCTGACATTCTCAAAAAAGAGTTGCGCACTTTTCATATCCAACTCCCTTAAAACGCTTAGCGCCTTATGCTGGTTATCCGATGCCGCATTACCATAGTTCCGTGCTGATTTATGTATTCCGTTTCTCCGACAATAAATACTAATTTCCCAGATCTGCCTTCTTTTTCGTAGATATCTACGATTTTGCTTTTAGCCCTAATGGTATCACCCACATAAATAGGATGCAGCAATTCAATTTCATCCTTACCTCTAACACGATTCTTCACTGACAAGGAAATCTTCCAGGTTATTTCTCTCTCGTCGCCTGATGGTACGTTATAATCAAGAAATGTAACTGGTACCAATAGTTTCCCGTGTTTACTTCTTTTCACAGCATCCTCATCTGTATAAAGCGGATTCGTATCCCTAAGTGCCCGGGCAAGTTTCAGCACCGCCCCTTTCTCTATCTCCAGTGGTCCCCCTAATGGTGTTTCCGATCCTATCATCCTCTCAGCCTCCGGCGGAATCAAAGATTGGCTCATTTTTTGCTCCTTGTTGATCCTGATAAGGTTATATCAATAATGGCATAAAACTAAACTGTATCATTTGCCTTTCCACATGGGCTTTCTCTTCTCCAAAATCTCTTACGATCCTCCTTGAAATCTTTGCTTTCCCAAGAAGGTCTACAAATATACTCCATGAAAGTGTACATGTTTTGAAAAGTTAGAGCCCTCCACCACGTAGTTGCCTCCTTCATGGTTCGCACCTCGAGAGGACCATTCTCACAAATCCTCTCTGCTACAGTTGTTGCTGCGGACATGAGCTATTCCCGGCTAGCTTGCATGAAGAGCAGGAGACACATTATAGAGCAGGGGCAAGGTAAGGTTTACTGCGTTCCCGAACTTAGCCTCCGAAAACCCCAAAAGAGTATCCTCGGCAGCAATCCTGATATCCGTTTCCTTCGCAAAATCAGCACCAATGCAAAAGGCTTTACCCTCACCGCTTAAGATGGCAACCAATAAATTTTCATCGTCCCTAAAGTCCAACCACACATGCGCCAATTCGTTTAACAGCTCAGGATTAGGGGAATTTAACTTCTCAGGGCAATTAAGAGCCATGCAGGCAATTCTATCCTTTTTCTTATAATTAAGCTCATCACATTTTTTTAATCAATTTCGATGTTAACATTGTCATTTTAACTCATCTGCATGGGAAGCCATAGAGCCAATTCCGGTATTATCGCCACCAATACTATCGCCACAGCCATAAGAAGTAAAAAGGGGAGCACTCCCCTGATAATGGTGATTAATGGGACATCCGTGACCGCATCCTTGACAACATATAGATTCAGACCAACTGGCGGCGAAATCAAGGCCATCTCCATATTGATCGTCATAAGTATTCCAAACCACACCGGGTCCCAACCAAGCTTCATTATAATGGGTACTGCTACAGGGGCACAGATTACGATGATGGAAATCGTCTCAAGAAAACACCCCAGAATTATGAAGATCAAGTTCATGACTATCAGTATCCACCACCGCGATATTCCTGCCTCGGTTGCCAGTTTCACAAGAGTCTGGGGAAAATTGATAGCAGTGAGGAGATAACCGAAAAGCATTGCTCCTAAAATCACCATGAGGAGCATAGCTGTAGTGCGGGTGGCGGCTTTGAGTGCTTGCCATATCTGCTGTAAGGTTAGGCTGCGGTAAGCCATGCCGAGAATTATGGTGGCAACCACCCCTATTGATGCCGCCTCAGTGGGGGTAGCCATTCCGGCATAAATAGATCCAAGGATAAAAATTATCAGTACCAGAAAGGGGCCTATATCAAACAGGGCAATAAGCCTCTCTTTCCACAAAACTTTGATGTCCTCTCGCGGGGCGGCACCTCGCAGGGCAGCCATTGCTTCATAAAGAATAAATAAGGAGACCAGCATAATCCCTGGAATGACTCCACCCACAAAGAGCTGACCTATGGACGTCTTTGTGGAGATACCATAGACGATCATTGGGATGCTTGGCGGAATGAGGATTCCCAGAGTTCCTCCAGCGGCTATAGAGCCTGTTGCCAAGCTGTCACGGTAATTTCGCTGCTTCATCTCAGGCAGGGCCAACGCACCCATGACTGAGGCTGTAGCAACGCTCGAGCCTGAAACCGCCGCGAAAACACCACAAGCCATAGTGCTCGCAACCGACAGCCCCCCAGGCATCCAGGCAAGCCACTTTGACATGCCTTCGTAAAGCTTGCCGCCCAAGCCACTGACGCTGATGAGTGTGCCCATAAAAATGTATAAGGGAACACAGGTCAGCGCAAAGCCACTTACAGCGGAGTAAGCAGTGTTGGAAATGATGGATAGTGCATCACTTCCGCCCAGCACGATGAAGATACCGGCTGCGGATGTGAGGCCTAAGCCAAAAGCAATGGGTATTCCCGTAGCCATCAGCAATAGGAGTAGGAATATAAACAATATGATCCCCAACTCTATTGGACTCATGTAGATATAACTCCCTTAAGATTTCAAGAAGTTACCAGCGCTTTTGATAATTTCAGCAATGTACTGGAAGCAGAGAAACAACATGCCAATGGGGAAAACTATGTATGGCATCCAGAGTTGAATATCGAAAATACCGCCCGAAGTAAAGCGATATATAAGAGCCTCTTTCCAGAGCCGGTAACCTTGCCAACCGAGCAAAATGCAGAATACCAATGCAGCAATGCCCACCATGGCATCTACGATTTGTCTGATCTTGTAAGGGAAACGACTCACGAACAAATCGACGCTAATGTGTCCCTTGTGCTTCAAGCAATAGCTGGCGCCCCAGAAGCAAAGAATAGGCAGTAAATACTGACAGGTCTCGGTGACCCAGATGGTAGGACTACCAAAAAAATACCGTGCGATTACTTCGTAAAATATAAAAAAACTAATGATGAGAATGACTATGTTGCATACATTGCCAAGAATCTCACTGGCTGAATTTATCGCTAACTCGGCATATTTCCATACTTTGGCCATATACGAGTCACACATCCCTTCTAATACGATTGACAACCTTCGGCTCTGCTGCGAATATTTGGTTGTAAAAGCAGTGTAATGTTTCCTGAAGTTCTTTGAGTAAAGTTGTCTCTTCAGTCAATTAAAGCCAATCTCATCGATTCACTTCTTTAGAGAGTCATAAATGTCCGATACTTTTCGATCCCAACAGCGCTTGACTTTTTTCTGAGTTCCTGGGGTTCCTTTAGCATCCCGTCCCTTTTCCAAATTAGTGCTACAAGGCCAGCCAAAAAGGAGTCATGTCGCAATATACACCACCCACAACTCTCTCACTCCAGGTAAAAATATCGCTTGTGATCTACCCACTTCCCATTTTCCTGACTCCTCTTGGCTTGGCCAGCACCACTATGGCTAAATGAATTGCCATTCGTCGTCCCGTAGATTGCTCAGACGGAAGATCTGCACCACTTGGACCGCTATTTACCCCGGCCTCGAACTTAGCAACCTCTATGGTAGACTCCTTTTTACCACGCGAATGCGCTGCAGCGTCTTGCTGGGCATTAGCAGCAAGGCTCAAAATTATCCATACCGATAAACCGGATAAATATCATACTGAAGTGACACGGACGAATTTATTTGTACAATTTCAGAGTTTCATCCACCAACCAATCGCCATTGGGCACATCTTTCCTGAACTCTTTGATAGGCCCTTCCATTAAAGTACGCCACTCCTTGTAGTCTTCAGCGGACATTTTCTCTACCTTGCAGCCATGATCAGCAAACTTCTTTGCTATCCTGCCATCTTCTTTCTTTGCGCCTTCTAAAGCGAACGATTCTAATTCCCGACCTACCTCTATCATTATCTGTTGCTGCTCCGGAGTGAGCTTCTTCCAAGTATGCATGCTGATTGTGATGGGCTCACAGGTAAAATAGTTGCTATAGTCCTCAGGCGAGAGATAATATTTTGAAACCTCATACAACTTGTAAGCACCGAAGGAAGACGAAGACGTCTGTACGGCATCCAAGAGCCCCCTCTGCATCGCGGTGTAAATTTCCGATGAAGCCATGGAAACAATTCCAGCACCAGCAGCTCTGTATGTCTTCTGGCAATATTTCCCTCCCGCTCTCATCTTGCTGCCCTTTATATCCGCCGGCCGCCTGATAAGCTTTCCCTTAGAAGCTATGCCACCTGAAATCTGGATCCAGCAGAGAGATTTTACACCAGCTTCATTTATTTTCTTTTCCAAGAAATCCCATGCCTTGGAACGCCCAAAGGCAAGAAAGTTATCGTGGGTATTCGCCCATGGCACAAGAACGATGTTGAGCTCACGAATCTCACCAGAGGCGTAGATATAGGGATAGATGGACATGTCCACGGTCCCCTGCCTCATCGCCCTGAACTGCTCTCTGGCCTTTACCAGAGATTGAGCAGGATAGAAAACAATCTTGATGGCGCCACCACTCCGTTTATTGACCTCATCGGCGAAGCGGATGCCGGTTTGTATGACATAATCTTCTTTGTCTTGCGGCCACTGATGTGAGAATTTTAAGGTAATGGGAGGCCCAACCTTTTTTTCAGCAGCACAAACTGACAATGGCATCATTGCAAAGACAACCACAATGATCATCATGAGTACTTTGGTCAAAACCACATTTTTTACCTTCATTTCTTTCCTCCTTTTTTTGTTCTTCGTTTCTTCCATTCTGCTTCACTCTTATCCTGTCCCTCGACCTGTCAATTGCCTTTTGCCAAATCACCTCCTTTCCCGCTACAACACCTCAAGCAATACACGTGCCACATCTTTCGGCGTGTATACTACTTTTACATCCGCATCTTGAAATGCCTCATTCTTTGATTTAAAGGTTCCCTTTCCCTGGGTGATAATAGCGCCAGGATGGCCCATGGGTTTCCCGGGAGGTGCACTCCGTCCGCACATAATAGCAACCACTGGCTTGGAACAAATTTCCTTGATAACCGAAGCAGCTTTCTCTTCGGCAAAACCCCCTATCTCTCCGAGAATAACAATGCCCCGGGTCTCCGGGTCGGCCTCAAAAAGGGGAATCAGATCAGCAAAGCTCGTGCCAGGGATAATGTCTCCACCTATGCCCACCACCGAGGTCTGGCCAAGGCCGGCCTTACTCAACTCGTCACACACCTCGTAAGAAAGGGACCCGCTCCTGGTCATTACGCCAATACAGCCCGGGCTGAAGGCTAGAGAAGGCATTATGCCCAGCTTGGCTTGTCTGGGTGTTATAAGTCCAGGTGAATTCGGGCCTATCACGCGAGTATGTGTGCCCTTCAATGCCTCTCTGACCTTTAACATATCGATAACGGGAATACCGTCTGCGATGTTGGCCACCACTTCAATGCCGGCATCAACGGCATCTAACATGCTTTGCAGCGCCACCCGCGGGGGGACGAAACCAACACAAGCATCCACATCCTGCGATAGCCTTGCCTCCAGAATTGTATCATAAATGGGTATCCCTTCGAAATGTTGTCCACCTTTTCCTGGCACCACGCCAGCTACTATATTGGTTCCCTCATCCAGCATTAACCTGGTATGAAAAGAACCCTGCCTGCCAGTCATGCCTTGGACAGCCACGCGTGTATGTTTATTTACTAGAATGCTCATTTATTATCCTCCAGCATTCTTTTTAATCTATTCATAACATCCTCGAGCTCCGAGTAAACTTCATATCCAGCCTCTCTCATTATCCTCTGTCCTTCCTCAACATTCGTTCCCTGCATGCGCATTATTATAGGCTTAGAGAATTGACCCCCCAAACTGTCGATAGCCTGAAGCAGTGATCTGGCTATTTCGTCCATTCGGGTCAATCCCCCAAACATATTCATCAAAACGTACTTGATATCGGGATCAAAAGCCAACGCATTTATACCTGCTTCAAATCCAATCGGGTTTACGCCGCGGCTCATATCAAGAAAACATCTCGCTTTACTCCCAAGTTGTGCCACCAAATCCATCGAGAGCATGGACATGCCGGCACCGGCACAGAGCAAACCAACTTCGCCCTCCCCCAGATCTACATAGTCCACCCCTTTTTCCTTCAGCGCTGTTTCTTTAGATTCCTTTTTGAATTGACTGAATTCTTCGTGGCGGAACAAAGCATTGTCATCGATATTCAAGCGTCCGTCTGCGGCTATCAACTCGCCATCCATTGTCTCTATCAGCGGATTGATCTCAGCGAGTATAGCCTCTTTTTCAGAAAAAACTTTATATAGCTTATCTGCGATGTCGTTCATCCCCCCCCAAAGAACACGTTGAAAGTCTAACTTCTTGACTAAATCAATTATAGCAAAGGAGCGCAATCCCACCTGCGGTTCTATCACGTATTTGCCTAAAGCCTCAGGCAAGACTCTAGCTATTTCTTCTATGTCCATCCCCCCTTTTGGGCTGATTAACAAAGCAGGGAGCAGTTCTTCAGGGTCTATGGTAACGCTTATGAAATACTCGTTTTTTATTTTCAGTTTTTCCTCAACCAAAACCTTATCCACAGTCACACCCTTTATTTTCATCGCCATAATGGCCCGAACCGCCTCTTGCCCTTGTTGAATTGAATCGACCGCCTTTATGCCGCCAGCCTTGCCTCTTCCACCAGTGAGAACCTGAGCCTTCACTACTCCAAATTTATCAACACCTATTGTCTCCAAAGCCTCCTGCAACTGCGACTGATCCGACATCACTTTTCCTTTGGGGATGGGGATTTCGTATTTAGCAAAAACTTTTTTGGCCTGATATTCATATAGATTCATTGCCTCTATCTTCTCCTTATTTATTCCGTATTGAGACTCCTCACTAAAATCTGTGCTGGTAAATAGATTTTAAAATCTTGAAAGCATGAGTCTATTCCGTAAGTTAGGGTGTTATTCCAAATATCCGATAACGGGGGGCAACTCATGCTCATTTTCATTATCTAAGTTTGACTCTGAACCCGACTAACAACAATAAGATATGTCTCAATGAGTTCCTTTAGAAGTAATATGAAAATTGTCAGGGCTTATCTCCTTAAAGAGCGGTTCAGAAGCTTTGGGAGTACAAAATCGAACCCTTCCTTGGACAGCAAACTATCTGAAACGTTGGTTTTAGTGGGCAACTCACTATCAACGCTAAATTAATATTTTCAAAATGTCAATCAAAAATTTAAACAAGTTTAAAGAAAACTCGACTAAGCCTTATTTTTATAAGAAATTCAGAGTATTAAGAAGGTGCAACAGGCCATTTGCGGATAGCCTAAGTTTCATCTCAATACCCCATGACCTCCTCAGCTGTCCTTACTTATAGGGTCTCGCTTTGATCTGTCAGCCCCAGAACCGGAAGAAGCCTCACGCTTTCGCTTCTCAATTTAGGCCAGGATCTCGTGCTCCAGAAACCTTCAGCTTCCGGCGACTTTGAACCTCGACAACTCGATTTAAGAACTCCACAACCTGCTGCATTGTCCAGGCCTGTCCACTCATCGGATTCTCCTGAGGCTGTCCTTGAAATATGAGCCCTCATTCCGAGAAAAATCCCGTGAGTGTCTGTCCAAAAAAGCAAGCTTTGACAAAATAATACACACTATAGCAAACGACACCCAAAAATAGACATCGGACTTGGCGATATTTCCTTTTCATCATTTTTGAGAGTTTTAAAACCTTTTGGGCAGGGATTTTATTCTTATTGCGCCCTTTTCTGTGTTCAATGACATAAAATTGATGCAATAAGGCGTAAAAATCCGTTTTTTAGGAAAACCTCTCCATCCAGCTTTTCAATTTTCTTTATTAGCTGTAACACTTTAGCGCTTTGAAAAAAGCTCTTTGAAAACTGAATAAAGAAAAAG